>NZ_JAXBME010000001.1:0-300000 GCF_033963835.1 Cytobacillus sp. IB215665 | reverse complement strand
TGAGGCGTTAATACACAAAAGTACGACAGTAGTTTCACAAAGTGAACAAAAAAAAGAGCAATCGCCATCATAGCACTGCTCTCGTCAATGAACGACCTTGTTGAAGTTTTTTGTCGTTTCGTGAAGAATTTTATCTATTTATGTAGCATCCTTTTGATTGTAGCAAAATGATGTGAACACATTGCTTGAATTTCCACAAACTATTATTTCAACATAATGGATGTGTGATAATAGACTTATAGCCAGTGAAAAAGCACTACGCTTCTTTACGGTCATAAAATCATTTTTTTTATAAGTTTTTTGCTAATGGTACGCTTGTTTCAACTCTACCCTCATCAATAACAACACTCTCTATTTCTTTGCCCATTTCTTTATTAATTTCAATAACAAATGTTCTTCGTGTTGCATCATCTGTACAAGGGCCCATCGTTGAGGATAAAGAAACTGTGATCGATTTGTTATTAGAGCTTTGTTTCATACTTTTTATGTTGTATGGACAAGAACCAGACTCAGCAAGTCCAATGAAAAAAACCGCCTTCTCGTTAAAGTCTACAAGTGGCATATCATCCTCAAAGTTGAATAAATTCCATGCTTCTTCAAAGTCTGATTCATTAACAACTTTGCTCACTAAATAATCCCTGTATGGCGTTTCTTGTCTCTCAAAAGCAATTTCTTGAAAATTTGTTGGTAAAACCTTTTCACTTGCTATCACGTTCATGCCATCCTCTATGTTGTTGCAGCCGAATGACAATAACATCAATATTCCAGAAACAAGTAATTTCCGCACATCATTCACTCCCTATCTACAATGATTAGACGTCAAGAATATAGATTAGTTTCACACATATATAAACAGTTTTTACCAGTTTATGCATATTAACAATTACCACACATACCTTTATTTAACCACCATTCAGTAGAACACACGAAAAAGAGCATATGCCTATTCGCATTGCTCTTAGCTTAACTATTTATAGCATTTTCTTCATGTATTCCCGTAATATTCTACTTATTCAATCTCCTCGGTTAGCGGCAATAACACTTCCCAGTAACCAAACTAGTTCTTCGCAACTCCTAACGCTTGTGTAAGATACATTTTCAAGCCTTCAAATTGCTCAACGATATGTGCTCTTTCATAGCCAACCATATGTGTATTTAAGTATAAGCCGTCTGTAATATTGCTAAGAAAGAGCACAATAGCCTCTAACGGTTGTATTGGCTTGAACTCACCTGTGTCGACACCTATTTGTAAAAAGTCTTCTAAGACCTTCATATTTCTATCCACTCTTAACTGTAAAAATGGTCCTCTTTCCTTGTATCTTGAGCTCATAATAAAATACTCTGATTGAACTATGCCGAATTCGCTTTTAAGGCTTTTCAAATTGCCTTCGAACTCATCTAAATAATAGCAAAGGGCTTGCCATATCGTTTCGTAGTCACTTGCAAGTTGATTAAAGTATGTGCTAAATTTCTTATCTCTGTCGTCCATAATGGCTTGGAACATTTCATCTGTGCTCGAAAAATATTTATATACTCCTCCGCGACTAAATTCTGTCTCATTAACGATATCAGTCATCGTCGTTGACCCAAATCCTTTTTCACAAAATACCTTTTCTGCTACGTCCAATATTTCACGACGTCGTTTCTCCTTGTAATCGTCCGTGACCTTTGGCAACTCGATCCCCTCTTTCTAAAAATCTTGTTATGATAAATGTCGCGATTCCTACAACTGTTAATAGGCTTCCTGACAGAAGAATTGCACTTACTACACCAAATGCTTCAGCTAACAGCCCACCCATAGCCATACCGATGAGTGCGGCAAACGTCGTCATACTATTAATCGTTCCGAACACTCTACCACTTAATTGTACAGGAGTCGCTTTTTGAGCGCCAACGTTAAATGAAATGATAATGATTCCTGCTGATGTACCCGCAATAAAAAATAAGATTGGAAAGATAACCATAATCATTGATGCTGGTAAATGAATGAGTAACGGAAGCACTGCAAAGCATAAGCCCAGAATAGTCGCACCTACTGCAATCGCAAAATTGATTGGTAGTGACTTCTTTCTCCGCGTAAGAATCGCTGATACGATGAACATGCCCGCTCCACTCGCAGCCATACAATAGCCTAGTAGATCAATCGTATTGCCATCTATATCGCGAAATAAAATGACGAGCTGCGAATCTGCAATTTGTAGCACGAATAGTGACAGACTTAGCACGATTAGACCAAATAACAAACTCGGAAAACCTTTTAGAAATTGGAAACCTTCCTTCAGTTGGCTGAAAAAAGCAACCTTTTGTTCAGCAGGCTTAGCTTCAACCTTCTCGTAAGTACTTCTTTTGATTCCGATAAGTAATAATGCAGATACAATAAATGTTGCCGCATCAATATAAAATGCCCAGTAGATACCAGCCGTTGACACAAGAACACCACTGATCATCGGTCCTACAATTTTACTTCCATTATCAATCATGCCACTTATTCCCATCGCCTGCTGCATTTGTTCATCATCAACAATTTCCTTCAGCTTACCGTTTTTCGCTGGTACAAATAAACTACTGAAAGCCCCTTTAATAAATAATAAAACATATACTTGCCAAAGACTTGTAACGAAGACGAAACCAATGACAACGAGACAGCGAACGATATCTGATATTATCATCATTTTCTTGCGGTCAAAACGATCTGCGAACACACCAGCTAATGGACCGAACAAGATCATCGGCAATGCCATACTGAGCATGACACCAGCCATTTGTAATGGTGATACCTCCCACTTCAATCCGACTAAAGCCATTAACGCAAGAACGTCTAACCAGTCCCCAAAGCTTGATACGAGCTGTGACGCAATCAAATATACGTATTGCTTATTTTTTAACAAACTGTTTTGCTTCGTAGCTTCCATTGTTAAAATCCCCCTCATATTTATTATAAAGTGACAACATCGTCACTAAGTGACAACCTTGTCATTTATTATAAGTGACAACATCGTCACTTTCAAGTGTTTTTTTCAATTTTTTGTTATTTTTTACTCAGACATATGTTAAAACGCTGAAAATGGCTTTAAACCTTGTTTTGGTACGTATTTACGAGGAGCCGTTCAATCTTTTATGAAGGCTCATTTCGTAAACTTTGTTGCTTACTTCACTTTCATATAAGTACCTGTGGTGTTTTATATGACTGTCATAGTCTTAGAGAAGAAAAGATTTGTGATTAGGTTTTTTAGGAAAACAAGTAAGCGAAAACAGCTTTTATAAAGGCTTTTTTCGTAAAGCTATTGTTACTAAATTTTGTACTGTATGTTTTCAGGAGAATGGATGTATGTCGTGAACGCTATACGTGCATTCTTCTTCATACGAGTAACAACCAGCAATGCAAAAACAACCTTGATAAAAAAGTTTCTCTAATTTTACTAGTTATTTACATTTAGAGTCCTATAGGACGTGTTCTCTCTCATTTTTCCATTTGATAATAGTTTTAAAAAAGGAGAGAAGCACTTGGAAGAACGAGAGATTTTCGGAAAAGCTGTTGGTAAGTATGTTAGGTTAAGAAGATTTAGTAAGAAGTTAACGCTAGAGGATCTAGCAGAAATTACAGACCTTGATGATAAAAATCTAGGAAAAATAGAACGTGGCGAAAAGATTCCGACGACATTTACCCTTTATAAGCTTCATAAAGGTCTAGATATGAGTGTTGACAGCCTTTTTGAACAAGTTACAGAAGAACTAAAAGCATTAAATAAAAATAACAAGTAGCCCCTTACCCCCCACTGCTCACATGATTAAATTCGTGCATTTTCCCCTATCCGCTATTACCCTCAATAAAGGAGTGTCATTTCCTATGGAAAAAGTATTGCTAGATTATGAGATCAATCAAAGTACAATGGTACTATTACCAGCTACTCATTGTGACTATGACACCATTGTTTACGAGCAACAGCGACAAATAGTTATCGCTAAAACACCGTTACAGCTCGTCAAAGCAGCCTGCTTAGACGGAGGTGCTACTTATGAAGGAAGGCGTGCCGCTGTGACACACTTAACTGGCTCAAGACAGAAGGTTCCCATTCCTATTAACCCTCAACAGCATATCTTCGCTTTTCCTACGCAATCCCCACAACGCTTTGAAAACAGCTGGATTTTTCACCACCACATCAAACAAATCCAACCTTATACATCATCCACAAACACTGATATTCAGTCGATTATTACGTTTACGTATGACCAGCAGCTACAGATGAAAGAGTCACATTATATACTAGAAAAACAAATGCATCGAACAGCCATGTGTATTTTTCAATTCACTAGTCAGCAACGTGACAGCATGCGACATTTTTAACGGCTAAAAAGCACTAGAATTTTGTCTAAAAACCTATGAGATTCCTTTTATTCATGCTAGATTTATAGTATTCTTAAATTGGTAATTAATAGTTTATAACGAAAAATAAGGAGGTATTTCCATTTGAACAATAAGAAATTTCTCGCTTCAGCTATTTCTGCTGCCCTTGTCGCAAGTGTAGCGACTCCAGCTGCTATACATGCAAAAACAAACTTTACTGATTTAAAAGCAGGAGAAACCTTTTACACAGAAGTCCAAACATTTGTCGAAAAGGGAATCATTACAGGCTATCCTGATGGCACATTTAAGCCATATCAATCGTTATCGAGAGGCCAAGCAGCAAAGCTCTTTACCCGAGCGCTCGACATCGATATTCCTAATAATGTTGACGAGCTCATCGCAGACTATACAGATATTCAGCCAGGCTCTGAATTCGCAGATTATGTCGCAGCCATGAAAAGTGCTAACCTCTTAAAAGAGGATGGAGATAACGTATTTAACGCAGGCGCACCTCTAACGAGAGATGTTATGGCGATGTGGCTTGTGAAGGCGTTTAATTTAAAGCCAAATCCTGATGTCAATGTTACGTTAACAGATTTACATACAGTCGGTTCAGAATACGTTGACGCTGTTAAAGTGCTGTTCCAAAATGGCATTACGACAGGTAAAGATGATGGTAGATACGCTCCTGCGGAAGCCGTTAAACGCGGACAATTTGCAGCATTTATGTATCGTTCCATGTTCAGAATAGAGTCTGTAGAAGATGTACCTGACATGACGTTTGATATTAGTGAAGAGGTAGTCTTACCAGACACTGTTCAAGTTTCATACTACGACGGTAGAACAGAAGAAGCAGCAGTTAGTTGGAATGACCAAGACTTTGACTTTACGAAACCAGGAGTCTACGAACTAATTGGTTCAGTTGCAGGCGTCGATAAAAAGGTCTATACAACGGTTGTTATTGAAGATGGTCCGTTAGCAATTAAAGATATTACTGCACCGAATTTACGCCAAATAGAAATCGATTTAAATCATGATCGATATAATAGTGACATCGTGGAAAATATGCGTTATTACGACATCGTTGATGACCGGGATGATAACATTGAGATCGCTCAAATTCGAGCTGATAAAGACAAAATTATTATTACGCTTGAAGAGGTACAACAAAATAACTCAGACGTTTACGTCACTGTTGATGAAACGATTACAGGAGAGGATTATGGAGAAAGTGTTGAATTCCTAGACACAACGGTACCTGAAGTTGTTGACGTGAGCGCCATCAGCAAACGAAACATTAAAGTCAGCTTCTCTGAAGCAATGGATTTTGATGCATTGCACGGAGAAGAGATTACTAACAGAGACATCAAATCAGCATTTGAAATCGACGATGACAAATATTCAATAAAATCGATGACCGTTACTGATCACGGTAAAGCTGTCAATATCGAGCTATATTCAACGATTAAAGAAGGCGATCATACGTTAACACTAGTTGATCAATTATTTGATTATGGAAAATATCAAGTAAAAAGCTCTACATTTGAATTTGACGTTGATTATGACAATACGGACCCTACATTAGAGCGAGTGACGAATATTCAGCCTAACCAATTTACACTTGTCTTTAACAAAGACATCCAGCTTGATGATGAAGACAGAGACTTCGAAGAAAGCTTCTACCATACGAATCGTTCACACGAAGCACAAACAGTCTATCAAAAGAATGAAAGAGAAATCGTCGTCATCTTCGGACAGAATGATTTAATGGAAGGTGACACAGAAATCTTCGTTGATTCATATGCCATTTTTGACTTATGGGGCAATCCGAATGGTTCTATTGTTGAATCTATTTCATTAAGCGATGATGAAACATCACCTATTATCGAGAATGTACAAATGATTAGCGAAGAGGATGCTTCTACTAGCTATGTCCAGCTGCTCGTAACGTTCTCTGAACCAGTGAATACCGACACTGCTTTAGACGAGGAGAACTTCTCAATTTACGATGATGATGACAATGATTTATTTATTAAGAGGGTTGAAATAGAAGAAGACGCTTATGATGATCAAACGTTTATCATTACGTTAGATACACGCTACGGAGAATTACCAAAAGCTGAATATACGTTAAAGGCTTACGATATTGAAGATTTATTTGAAAACGAATTAGATGAAAACAAATATACGTTTGAGGCTGGCAGTGAAGTGCCACCAGAAGACTTTACAGCAAATGTATTCGTAGATGATGATGCGCTATATTTCGTCATTGACTTCAATGAAAAAATGGCTACAACTGGGCAATATTCAATTGAAGATTTAGACAAATACGAGTTAGCGTACAAAAATGATTCCGTGCTATTGGAGGATCTAGATGACGAACAGAATGTAAGAATAAGCACAAACCCATATGATGGTGGCAAAATGCTTGAAATTGTAATCAAAAGAACAGGGATATTGTCAGAAGCGTATGAAGACTTTTTAGATGACATCTTTGACGATATTGAAGATAGCGATGTCGATGATATTACGTTATCCGTTGCCATGGTCGCAAATAATAATGGTGTGCGTACAGCACGCTTAACAAACGATATTGAGCTGGATTCCGAAGAAAGCTTTGCTATTGGTAGTGAAGAGATTGTTGCGCTAGAGACAGATACGATTCAAGTGACATTTGATGAACCACTCTATGACTTTGACATTGATGACTTTGAAGTGTATGTAGATGAGGATGGAGATCGCAATGCTGATGCACGCGAAATTCTTGAAATCGATGATTACGACATCGAGATGGAAGATGATGAAACGGTGTTAACGATTATTTTAGATGATGATGATGAGTTAGATCATGATGCTAAAATTAATGATGACAAAATCTATATTACAACTATTGATGATCCATACACATCAAACCGTTTCGGACAAACGATAGAAATTAATGATGAGCTCGTTGAAGATCGCATATCACCTGAAATAGCATTTGATGATGATGAAGCAGAAGTGTATGTTCATAAACATAAAGATCATGATGACAAAGCTATCATTAGTATCACCTTCACCGAGAACATGGACGAAGATACACTATCTAGGCTATCGTTTGAAGTTGGGGGAGGAACATACGATGTTGAGTCAGCTTCAGTCGTTGACGAAGTTGTTTATCTCGTTGTTGACTTAGACGGAGACGACCCTGAGGATCTTGTCGGTGAATATGTCGAACAATTAAACTCAGTCACTGATAAAAATAATAACACAGTAAATAATATCGAAGTAAAGATTGAAGATGAGAAAGGTTCGAAGGATACGGACGACATTTCTTAATATTCGTTGATAATGAGCAACACCCTAGTATGCGAGGTTAAGCCTTATTCTAGGGTGTTTTTCATATATTAATAAACTTTGAATACAACCTTCTCTTAACAATTTGCGACTTTCAAAATGATAGAATACTAATATCGCTAAAATCGACATTTTTTCACAAGAAAAAGGTCTCATCAATCAATATTTTTCGTATCATTATCCAAATCCCATAACTTTTGCTGGATTTGAACCAATACGGACACATTAATAGAGGACCTTTAAACAAATAATTCTATGCATAGAGAATTTGCCTTGTATATATAATATTAAGTACTTACTTTGAAAGAATTAGAACACTCATTAGATATAGAAACGGAGTCTAAGTTGTTGAAACATAGGAGAGTTTTATGTAGATTCTAAGATTGAAGGAAAAACTTTTGGGATGTTAATAATAGTTTGTTAATTGTATGTATCTTATACAGCTACATTTGGATTTTTTGATTTTCTTAAAATACCCATTAAGCCTGCAGGAATAAGAAATAAAGCTGGAATAACTCCAAATAAACTAATAGAAACTAAAATTGCAATTCCACTAATTAACATGAGGCCTCCGCCCAATTTTGCTTTAAATTTAACGACAATTGCGCCAATAATTGCAAGAGCACTAAACAAAAATGCACTAACACCTAAACTACTAATTTCACTAGATCCAGAAACTACTTCATCTACTGTTCCAATAAACAAAGCTAAAAATGCACCGCCAAACCCTAGTAACCCACCAAGAATACCTAAAATCATTTCAGTTAATCTACTCATCGTTTACCTCCTTATATAGTATATATATAATTTACCATATTTTAGAGTTTTTGTAGTGCTTTTTTTACAATTTATTCATATTAATGGAATTTCAAGTTACTTTCAGACTATTCGCTAGTAATAAAAGCACATAGTACACACCCTTGCTTATAAGTAGTATTTATAGTAAAAAAAGATAGAAGGCAGAATCCCTCTATCTTTCCATATTCATATTCAATTTATTAAAAGTGATTATACTATATTCCTTGCTCGTAAAGTTCCTTGACGTAATCAAAGCTCGGCTTGTATTGTAGCTTTTGTTGTAATAGGTTTTGTAACACTACCTCTTCAGTCGTATCTTCGACATCTTGATTTGATACTTCTACATCATCTTCAACAGGCTGAGAGTTATCTACGTCTGTTTCCTTCACACTAGCTGCAATAATTTCTGTTGGCTCGGAAATATCTTGGCTTGTAGGAAATGATCCTGCAACCAATGTTTCTAGATGATTTTTCATTTCAGAATTCTCAGCAATATACGCATTATCATACCACATATTTTGTTCAAACTTACCTTGTGAAACGACGAGCGGAGAATTCCATTTGCTATCAAAGAAATCACTACTTGGCTCCGATACACCGTATTTTGAAGCGAATGAGCTTGAGCTGTTTAAACCTACGATGTATGGCACAACGCCTGGTGCGTTATTAAACTTCTCAATATTTTCTTCTAAATTCTTTTGAAAATTTACAGCCTTTTCTCTATCCCCAGCTAATTCAGCTTCCTTTATCGTTTGTAAATTATTTTCTATAAGCATGCCATAATACACTTTATTTGGTGTAGCTTGTCCGTTTACTGTTTCGTACCAAGCTGGGTGCTGCTTTGCTTGGAAATCGTGGTACTTAGACCAATCGTTATTTTGAATAGAATCTAGTATTAAATCATTACGCTGCACCTTTACATCAAACAGCGGATTAATCTTTCGTGCCTCATCATCAAAGACTTGCTTCCATTCTGTTTGCTCTGTACCGTTTTCATTGCTGCTTACGTACATTCCATTATTAGAAATGACACCATCTATAGGTGCTGATGAAAACATGACCATCTAGTTATTCCCCCTATCGAAATACAGTAACTATATGATTTTACTAGTTAAGATATGTATATTTAAGCTACTATCTATTGTTAATCTATTTTTTCTAAATATGAAAAATATACTTTATACTAAAGATTTGCTCATGTAATAAAGTAGAGTAGATTAATTAAAAGAGTCCACTCCAATATTAATAGAGTAGCAAAGTTTTCCTATGATGGCAATCTATATGGAGTAAATTGAGACAAAAGGCATGATCGTTAGGTTTATTGACCTAGTCAGCATAAAAAACACAGAGAGTTTTCACCCTCTGGCTTCCTTCTTGTGATGGAGTTATTTTGATGTAAATTGATTTAACAAGAGATTATAGTCTTCTTCTGTTGCTGGACTCCAAGCCTCAGCCTGTTCATCTTTACTTTTTTCTAATTTGAGCTCTTCATCACTTACTACAAATTGATAATCTGTTCCTTCATAGTTTCCAGTCAGGCGCCAAACAGTAGCTTCTTCATTTGCTTGCTCTGCTGATACAGTAGTAAAGTTTTTATCAAAAAGATCAAGCAAATTTTCACCATTTGATGTTGTATGGTTCAAAAGCATTTCTTTAACTGTTTTATCTACACCTTCTAGCTTATCATTAGTACTATTTCCTGAGCATGCTGTGAGAATGGATAACATTACAACAAAAATAGCTATAATTAGAATAGGTTTAGAATTCAATGGATTTCGCTCCTTAACAATGGTAGTTATTTTTAAGATTGTAGCATTAAAATTTTACAGGAAAGTTAGGAAGGATGTACATAAATATTACATACATCATTATTAATTTGATATAAGAACAATATATTATACATTTTTATTTTTTAAGTCAACTTGGATTGAGGTATATATATTAGGATATCTGAATGATACCACAGAAGAGAGTTACTACTTTTTTAGAAGTGGGTGTGGCTAAATATATAAAAAGAAAAAACAGAGAGCTTAGACTCTCTGTTTTTTAAAATTAGCTATTAATTAAAAAGCTATTAGTTTTTAGTTACAGTTACAAGAGCATATTGATCTCCACCAGTTGCTAGATCAATATCTGTAAGGTCAGGAATTACTACTTCAAATGTTACATCTTCAGTAGATAAACCTCTTGTGATAGTTGCTGTTAGAGTAACAGTTTGATCTCCGTTACCAGCTGTATCACGAGTAACTACACCAGCATCTGTTAAGAAAGCAGAACCACCAGCACTCCATGTAATTGTAGTTCCATTTGCACCTGCTGCAACAAGTGTAAATGATGGAGCTTGTTGATCAGCACCAACATTGAACGCAGGAGCTGTTAGAGCTAAAGCGTCATCTGAAACAGCTGTTGCATCTGCTGCTAATCTGTTTTCTTGTGCTACTAATTCAGTATCATCAACTAATGCTTGTTGTGCTGAAGATAATAAATTATAATCAGCTCTTACTGCATCTACAGTTGCTTGATCAGAAGTGTTATCTAATGCAGCAATTGCGTCGATAACTGGTTGTGCTACTATTCCATCTACTACATCTTGGATTTCAGCAGCAGTTAACTCTCCACCTCTTTGACGAATTGGTTCAAGAGCTTCTTTTACATCACCTTCATTAGCTGCTGTTACATCTGTAATTTCAGCTGTTCCAAAAGTATTGAAGTCTACTCCATCCCATTTTCCTTCGTAAGCTGCTTCATTAATTGCTTCTAATGCTAGACGAACTAGTTCATCTGCAGCAACATTGTCATCATTATCTTTTTCAGATAAATCATAAGAAGCTGTGAATTCATATCCTTCACCATTTGAAACAGTGATTTCTACTGAATCAGCAACTGTATCAGCTGGTACTGCTACAGTTCTTTCGTTTCCGTTTCCAGTGAAATTAGTATTAAATGTTCCAACAGTTACATCATAAGCTACGCCATCAAGCGTTGTGAATGTGATGTCACCTTGTAATTCGCCAGCATCAGCATCAGCATCTACAAAGTCATCAACTACATCGTCAGCATCTGGTAGAGCGATAGGAGTAACATCTAAGTCAACAATGTTAAATGTTAAGTTACCTTCATCATCGCTAGTTACTGAGATTTCTGGCTCGTCATCAAGAAGGCGCTCGAACTCGCTTTTTTCAATTCCATAACCTTTTTCTTCATACTCTTCACCAGCATAGCTGTAATTGTGCGCTTCACCATTACGATCAATAATCGTTAATTCATCTTCACTAGTATCATAAGCTCCTAAGAAGCCATACACTTCTGAAGTAGAATACTTGTTGAATTCCACTGTAGCTGAATCTTTTGGTAAAGAATCTCCTGAAGCATGTGCATCTACAACTACTTTAGTAGCATCTTCAGTAACGATTGTGATTGCAGCTTGACCTTCATGTGCTTCTAATTTGAATGACTCGTCATGACCAGCACGAACTGTCTCGTCAGGAGAACCAACAACTTTATCACCATAATATACATCTACATCAGCAATTTTTGCATCAACTGTAAATGTAGCATCAAAGTCTTCGTCCTTATCATAATAAGCAAAACCGTTTTGGTCTACAGATGAATAAACGAAAGTAATTGCTTCACCAACTGTAGTTTCTTCGATTCCAGGGTTACCATCTTCATCAAGTACAGTTAAGCCTGCACCTTCGATTTCTGCGTCTCCAAAGTATACAATTTCACCTTTAGCAGATGTATCTTTAGAATCTAACTCATCATCATCACTTCCATTGTTAAGGAAGAATGTTGGAGTAGCGTAAGCTTCGTCATCATCATCAAATTCACCAATGATTCTAAATGTAGCTACACCGTCAGCATCAGTCTTAGCGTAGAATCCTTCATCTAGGTCTCCAGTAAATTGATTAGACTCATCTTCAAAGTATACATCACCATCGAAGTCTCCGCCTTCAAGAGTAACGTAAACTTTAGTTCCCTTAGGAGCTAGTTCACCATCTTCATCTGTAACTGTTACTTTATACTCACGTCCACCTAAACCGTAGTTAGTGATCGCTGCAGCATACTTAGTACCTACAGATTCAACTTCTAAATCAATATATTCTACATCTTCAAATGTAACTGTTTCTGCTTGAGCTTGAAGGTCAGTAGCTGATAAATGAGATACACCGTCCCAATCATGCTTTTCATCTTCATCGAACTCACCGTTAAAGAATACAACTGGAGTTACTGAAGCATCTTCACCAGTTACAGTGAATGTAGCTTCACCGTCTTTATCAAGTTTAACAAGTATTTGATTTGCTCTACCATTTGTATATTGATATGGGTATTCGCCTTCTCCTTCAACAACATCTGTAACTACTACAGATCTAATTGATTGATCAGGGTCAACATTAACGTTTTCAGCAAATGTAACATTTACATAGCCTGATTCTGCTCCACCTTTAGGTGTAGTTGCTTTTACTTTATAAACCTTGCTCTCACCGTTATCGATAGTGTTGCCTTCTTCTTCGTCAACTTCAGTGATAGTTAAACGATCTGTTACACCCCAGTAAACCATACCGCTTGTAGAACGTAGGTCAGCGTTACCAGTTGCATAAGCAGTTACGTAATCTTCTCCACCAGCATATTGAGTGTAAGAGTACTCAGCAATACCATCTTCGTTAGTGAATACTTCCACTACTTGAGCATTGTTGAAATCAGCATTAGCTGCAATGTTGAATGTAACTGGGATACCAGCTTTAGACTCACCATCAGCAACTGTTACTTCAGCTTGAACTGTTACTTCTTTACCTACGATACCTTGTAAAGAGTGAGATACTACTTCGATGTCAGTTGGAACAACTGCAGATACACCTTCGAAGCTTCCTACTTCTTCGCCATCAACTGTTACTGTGTAAACTTCTCCACCCTCTTGAGGTGATGTAGTTAATACAGCTACTTTGCTGTTAGTTTGTTTAACTGCTGCGTTTTCAACTTCTAAACCTTCGATAGCGAAGTTTAAAGCGTCAACGTCTTCAATAGCATCTTCAAACATTACTTCAACAGTTGTAGTGTTGATTGCTTTTACTGAAGCGCTTAGGTCAACATCGTATCCTAATGCACGGTATAAGAATGTAGCGAATTGAGCGCGAGTTACGCTGTCAGCGCCATCAAAGATAGTACCGTTATCTCTTCCAGTTGTAATTCCGTTTTGGAATAATACTGATACGTTATCTCTGTGAGAAACGTCAATTGTGTCAAGGTCAGTTAATGTAACGTCAACGTCGTTAGCTTCTAAACCGAAAGCACGAACGATAACTGAAGCCATTTGAGCACGAGTTAATACGTCCTCAGCTCCGAACTCACCGTTGCTACCTTTGAAGATGCCAGCAGCTTTAACTGCTGCAGCTGCTGCTAAAAGCTCTTGATCTGAATGTCCTTCTAAGTCAGAGAAAGAGTTAAGATCTGCAGGTACTTCAAGGCCTAAAGCACGTTGGAATAATTTCGCAGCTTGACCGCGAGTTAATGTTAAGTCTGGTCCGAAAGTTCCGTTAGGGAACCCGTTAATAATACCTTCATTTGCTAATGCAGAAATCTCATCATGAGCCCAATAACTAGAGCTAACATCAGAGAAATCATTTGCAGCGCTAGCTGCTACTGGTCCGATTGCAGTTGCTACTAATGCAGCTGAAACAGAACCGGCTAAAAACTTACGATAAGATTTTGGTTGGTAAGCCATTGAATAATTTCCTCCCTTTTGCTACTTAAAGTTCTAATTGATAGTAATTAAATCCAAGAGAATATGTACAATAGTAAGCTATTAATATGTAATCCTCTTAAACTTAATCATAAACAACTACTAGTATAATTATTTCAGGAACAAATGTCAACGAATTCCTGCCAACATTTTTTTCCTGTTTGGGATAACAATCTCCCAACTACTATTTTACAAGACTTGTCACATTTTGCAACAGTTTTTAGCGTTTTTTGAAAATAAAATGTAAATTCACTACCAATTTTTACTACGATGTACTTCTATGTTCTATAATATAGCTTTATTAAGATTTTCTTATCACCACTTCTTAAGGTATGTGGTTGGTTTAATTATATTAGAGGAAAGAGAGTTTAAAAAGGGAGTTTTATTCTATTATATAGAAAATGGCAGTTTGTAGTATGATTTCCTCCAATTCACGTATACTAGTAATTTGTGGGTTTCTCTATTGGTCTCTTACTATATGTAACAATTGCCGGACATATTCTCTTATTTTGTTACAAAACTGTAAAGTAAATCAGTAGATATATATGATAATCTGAATTTAGTGTAGAAATTTATCAATCGGACAAGAATTTACCATTAATGAGGTGATTTATATTATTAGACGTTCCTTTTTCGTAATAGTTACATTTATTTTCGTATTTTTTGCAAATTCTTTAACTTCTTTTGCAGCAGATAAGCAAAACTACGATGTACTCATGCCAGCAGCAAAGAAATATATCGGCGTCCCGTATAAGTTCGGTGGCACAGATGCAAGTGGCTTTGATTGCTCTGGATTTGTACGACACGTATTCAACCAAGTCAATGTTTCATTACCACGAACGACTGCTGAGCAATATAATACAGGTACAGCAGTTGCAAAGGAAAACCTTCGTATAGGTGACATGGTCTTTTTTGAAACATATAAGCCTGGTGCTTCTCATTCTGGTATATACATAGGAAACAGCAAATTTATCCACGCTGATTCCACAAACGGTATTTCAGTTTCTTCATTAGAAGATCCATATTACTGGGGTCCACGATATTTAGGTGCAAAACGTATGCTTTCTTATGAGAAGGAAGTTGGCATCTTCCAAGACATCCCTTCATCATTTTGGGCGTATGAAGAAATTAAAACATTAGCAGATGATAATTTATTGTTAGGCATGGAAGATAGTTATTTTCATCCAGACCAACTCATTACTAAAGCAGAGGTTGCAGGATTATTAGCAGTTTCATTGAAGCTTGATATGAATAACCGTAAAAAGGGCTTTGATGATGTGTCTACAGAGCATTGGGCACTAGGTGCAATTAATGCCCTTAAGGACAAAGGCTATATTACTGGCGATGACGCAAATAACTTTCAACCTAATGCTGCACTTACGAGAGAGCAATTAGCCGTTTGGTTTACAAAAGCCTTCTCACTTGAGGAAGCATCAACTCCTGTTGAATTTGCAGATGTAGATAGCTCGTACTGGGCATATGATCAAATTCAACGTCTAGCTGCTGCAGGTATCTCAACAGGAGACGAGGATAATAACTTCCGTCCAACTGAAGAAATTGACCGTGCACAGTTTGCGGCATTTCTATATCGAGCATTATACTAATTCAAGTGTTCAGACATAAAAATAACTCAACATGCTACCATTTAGTTAACTACTACATATTTTTAAAAGCTTGTAAGCGATACTTGACCGAGAGTATCGCTTTTTTGTTATAGCTCTTTTCGTAAACTATGTAGCTATTGTTTGTTACCAAATTTGAAACAGTTTTATACGTTGGTCATCTTTTTAGAAAAGATGCTACGAACTCTAGTTGCGTATATGTTTATATCTTAGTACGAAAACAGCCTTTGTTGTCACAACACAAACAAATCTTTCAGTCTATGTAACTATTTCACATATGGTTGTACAATTTGTACTAGTATATGAGTCTCGTCTTCAATTATGCAAAAAATAAATCCTCACTCGGCTAGAGCGGAGATTTATGATAAGTCAGTTACTTTTCTTCTATTAATAATGTCCTACTTAACAACAGTGCAAACTCAGCACGTGTCACAAAGTCGGTTGGTCTGAATGTCGGTTCGTTAATAATACCGTTAAATGCTAACAGATTAATATCTTCATAGTTCCAATAAGCTTCATCAATATCAGCAAACGGCATTTTGTCCGTAGCAGGTATATATAATTCATGGTATGCGCGTACGAGCATGGATGCAATTTGTGACCTCGTTAATAGTTCATTTGGACGAAGTGCTCCACCTATACCCATTAGACCATGTGCTTCAGCTATTGCCATGTCCTCATAACCGATATCTCCTTGTTCCATATCAGTCGCTTGCATTTCGTAGCCTTCTGGCAGCGTCAAGCCTAGCGCTCTGACAAAGATAGCTGCTGCATGCCTACGTAGTAATGATTCATCTGGTTTATACGTTCCATCTGTATAACCATTAATGATGTTATTTAGCTGCAGATGTCCAACAGCTGATGCAATTTCCATGTCAAAGATATCTGGGTATACAGACACTTCGCCTTGTTTGATATGCGATGATGAAACGTATCCATAAATGATATTACCGTATACCGCATAATAGGTAGTATGGTCGGATGGATCACTATTTTCAAAAGGACCTTCAATAATTTGTAGCGGGAAATAGTTCGTAAGCTCGGCAATAGCTTCTCCATCTACTTCATCGAAAATAGCTGTGTTAGTTAAATTGTCCTCGTACGTATACACAAAATCATATACCTCATATAGCTGCCTTGATTTTGTCTCCAACCCTTCCCACTCATAATGCTGCGCTAGGAAACTGAGTTCATCTGGTTCAGCTGGATTTTCATATTCTACTTCAAATGAAGGGATATCCTGGACGTTTACTAAACTGTTTTGACGAATGACATCAAATACACGTTCTTGATAAGGTGCTTGTTGATGTTTAATGCTCGGATCATTCTGTTGTGACAAGCCGTTATAAGCCATTAACGCAAAATACCAATGTTCGATGACCGCTGGAACATGATCGTTAATGGTCGGTATATTTGCTGACTCCCATTTTTCCTTCAGTAGCTGTGCAGCGATATCGATATTGTATTGCGTATCTGTTTCTAGCTTTGAACGATCAATACCTTTTGCCATCATCTCATCCTCAGAAAGCACCACTTGCATGAGACCAATACCACCTTCTTCACCGACAAGCGGATTGCCTTCATCATCAAATTGCTTCATGCCTGTATCAACATATGCCATCGCCTTTAAAATTTCTGGAGGAATGCCATGTTTCGTTGCAGATTCAGTAAGTAACTCTTTAATTTTTGCTGTCGATAACACTTTTTGTATATTAAGCTGCTCTGGTGTCGTTCTACTTTCTTCTATATTATTATACGTTATATACAGTGTAGCTGAGCCACGATTAAATCCTTGTTGCTCATGCTGACGTGCGAAAAATTTCACTTCATCAAATGTATAGCTATCAAATATCCATGACTGCTCTGGTTCTAGCTCAAAAGGGTCATACCATGTAGGCAGTTGTGAATCATTTCTGATCTCATCAACAGTGACAGGGATGTACTCCCCGTTTCCATCTTGACCTATTAAATAAATATTTTGCTCTCCTTGTGACGATACGAGCATTTCCATATTGTAATAGGCAGAGTCAAATGTATTTTCTTCATAGTTTAATAAATCTAGTTGAATAGGTTCACGGACATTATACTCGCTTTCATCTAGCCTATCGACCCAATATTGTTGTGCTGAAATTTGGTCAAATGGTGTGTCAATAAGTCCATTCATTTGCGCATGGTTTTTAATCGCAAGCTCAGAACCAAACAGCTGCACATAATCTTCAGCAAAAATTTCGGCTAAGCTCCAAATGTATTCTCCAACCCCATCAGAATGGGCATTTGAATTTTTGGATAACTGACGTGCTTCTGCATACGAACTATTTTTCCAATTTGCAGGTTTTTCATTTTCTCCTTCTATTAAATGATAAAAGCTGAAATGATGCCCGTATTCATGTGATAACGTATGGGCGATGTCACCAATCGTTGTGAAATCATCTCCACCATACAATTCGATTTTACGCTCTGGTAGTAGCTTCCATTCAGTACCCCATTGATACTGCGCGTAATATTGGCCGACTACATCTACACCAGCAGGATAATCTGGATAAATAACGATCTTTTCTAATAGCTCAAACTCTTCCCCGTGCTTATTACGAAGTAGCTCTTGTTCGACTTGACGTAACTGATCGACAGATTTCCATTTCGGACTGTAGCTCTCAATTGTAACCCCGCTAGCTCCTTCATACCTTTGGATGATCGTATAGTAGTCTTCATATTGAAATTGTGCTGCTGTTGTAGTCGTCGTCTCATCAAATACTTTTGCTTCCGCATGTACTGTCATGAAGATCATTAATAGTGATGACACGAACATGATTCTTAGTAGCTTCTTCAACTTCATTACACCCTCTTTTTTTAAAAGGCTCTTTCATACTTAGTTGCAATCTTTACGATATCAGATCATATATACATAGTTTTATAACATGCTTATCGTTCTACATACGCAAAGATGCCACGTACTGTATATATATGTATTTATGTCTTAGTTTGAAAACAACAACGTATGCGAGAAACAGCCTTTGTTAATTTTTGTTCAACAAGGAGGACAAAAAAGCGGCGTAGTTATTTGACCATTGGAGTCAGATGACTGCACAGCGAAGTAAAATCGCTACTATGTATTGAGGAATTTACTCCTATGTCTAAACTTGAAAAGATGCATACATTCGAGTACGACGTATTGAGGAAGTCCAACTAAATTCCGCTAGATTAATGCTAACACGGGATCAGCACGGCGTGTGCAAGTAGTCCAACTAATAGTTGCAACGTCAATAGTAAACGTCCAAATCCGAACAATCTGTTCAAGTTTATTCCACAATCATTTTTCCTAGACCTTTTGAACATTCATATGTAGTTGCTATTATTCTACTACACTTTCACATGATACGAAAATAATAGAAAAAGCCTAGTATATTTCTACTAGACTTTGTGATGTACTATGGTACTTATGTTTTTACTTATAGCTTAACTATTTACGCTCCTCTTTTTCAATTGTAAGTTTGACAAATAACGAAAACTCAGCTCGTGTAACATTCTCCCACGGACGAAACGCTCCTGCATCAACAATGTCGTTATTCGCTAAGAGATTAATAGAAGCATATGCTTCTTCAGCTTCGTTCACATCTGAGAATTCTATATTTGTGGCTGCTTCACCGTAAACATGGTCATACGCACGTGCAAGGATGGAAGCGATTTGTGCTCGTTTTAATGACTCGTGCGGTCGAAGCTCTCCACCCTTACCCATTAAGCCATGTGCTTCCATAAGTAACATTTCATCGTAATAGTCACTATCTGGGCTCATATCTGTCGCCTTCATCACATAGCCGTCTGGTAGTGGAAGATCAAGTGCTCTCGTTAACATCGCTGCAGCTTGCCCACGCGTTAATTGATTCGTTGGCTTAAACGTGCCATCAGGATAGCCATTAATAATTTGTCGCTGTTGTAAAAACGCTACTGCAGCTGCCGTATCAGGGTCTTCGATATCTGGGAAAATCATGACATCACCTTTTATAAGGTTACCAGAAGAAATAAACCCTTCAATGCCGTTGCCCTTTACTTGATAAAACACGTAATGATTTGCTTCATTTGTACTTTCAAACGGTCCATCAACAATTTGTAACGGTGTGTAGTGAAGAGCTTTGCCACTTACCTCACCATCAGCAGCATCACGCATATTCGAATACGTATATACATGATTATATGTATAAGCTGTATCACCTTTGCTTAAAAGCTGAGTGGATTGTGTTGACATTTCATCCCATTGATAAGATTTATCTGGAAAGCTCATCAGCTCAGGGCGATCAGGGTCTGGATAATTAATTTCTACAGCAGGCGTTTCTAGCAGATAAAGCCCACTACGATTTCGAATCTCATCAAACACTCTTTCTTGATAGGCGCTCTTGCCCTCTTGTGGATCATTGCGCTTCGATAAGCCGTTATATGCCATTACTGCAAAATACCAGCTTTCAATTGTTGTTGGATCGTTCTCATTAATAAGAGGTAAATCAAAGCTCTTTTTCTCTAATAGGATATCCGCACCTACTTCAATATTGTAGCGCGTATCAGTCTTTAACCGTTCTATATCATAAAGTCCTTGCTCTATTTGAGCTGCTGTTAACGTAATTTGCATAAGCCCAATGCCACCATCTGGTGAAATAAAAGGACTACCATCAGCATTAAACTGCTTCATCGCAGATTCAGTTTGGGCAACTGCCTTCAATATTTCAGGAGGAATGCCTTTCTCAACAGCTACCTCCCATAGAAGCTTCTTCACTTCAACAATCGATGGTCCATTCACTTCAGCTACTTCCTCAACACCTGTGTTATTCGCCTCCGACGGCATCGTCTGTGCAGACGTAGTCACTTGCGAGCATGCACCTAATATTAATGAAGAAACACAAACAGCCGACACTAATTTTTTCATTCCTTATACCTCCTGAGGTCTAACCCCCATCGCATTAATGTGTTCAATCAATATGTACTAATCTCTTTATCTTTAAAACTATGTATGTGCTCTAGATTTGAAAATGATCATCCAACCGTTATGAAGAATACATATGGTTAATATTGAAAGAAAGCCTAGTAAACTAGGCTTTCCTCGTTATACAGTATTATTCACCCATCGCTACGCGTAGCGTATATGGTTCATTGCTATATTTGAAGCTAAATTCCTTCACTTCAAAATAATATTTGCCAGTTGGTAGTGAAACGGTAGCCATCTCTTGGTCACCAGCACCGTAGTTATCAAGCGTTTTGACAACTAAGCCATCACTATTATAGATAGTTACGACTCCATCTATTCCTTCAGGCATGTCTAGTGTTACATCAAATGTTGCATCACTTTCAACATTCAATTCATAGTAGTCTTTATCACCGAAGTCAACATTCGCATTAAAGTAACCTGTCGCTTCGTAACCTTGTTCTTTTTTCATCAATTGAAGTGGCTCTGACGGAATATTGTTCGTTACAACTGTTGCTACGTCTTCATCTTGACTGTTCAATTGATTGATCGAAATATCGTATGATTGAGCTGATAAACCCATCCAGCTATCATTCATCGTTATGATAAAATAGCCAACATCTTCTTTTGCTTCGAAGGAACCCGATAATCCCTCAAGTGCATACGGATAATACGGAATAGATTTACTAATTTCTTCATCATCTATAGACATATTTCCATTTGTATCTTCAACAATTTGAGCTAATACAATTAACGGATTCTTCACAGAAGTAGGTAATGTGCTCTCTAATTCGTTAGATAGTGGATTGATTGTTAAATCAAACCCTAAATTCACATCTGCACTACGATGCTTGTAATAATACATATCAACATCACCAGACAGAATAAATTGGCCTCTTACAGGGCTGTTTGGCTGTAACACTGTTGCTTGAATTAATTCATCGTTCTTTTCATTTTCATCATAAGGTACTTCTAATATTTCTTTTGACATAAGCTTATATGCTTCTTCACTAGGACGATACATGCCATTTCGCGCACTAACATAATATGTGTTACCACTTTCTAGTGCAATCGTGGTACCTGATTCTTCCATACCAAAACCAAAATTATTTAATGGGAATAGCGCATGCGCTTCTTCATCATATTCGAAGATTTCTAACATAGGTCTTATTGTATTCGCATCATCAAATGAAAATTGATATATCGCGTCTTTTTCAGGTGTTATCGTATAGAAATCTTGGTCAAAGCTTGATTGGAAATAGCCTGATGCTTTATCGCCAATGCTAAATGGTAATGCTGATGCTAAAATTTGGTCTACCTCTTCTTCAGAAAAATAGCTAAACGAGCCTCCGAACATAAAGAATAACTCATCTTCAATAGCTGCTTGTTTATTTTCTAAATATTGATTGAGGTCGATGTCTTCCGTACCCTCTGAGATAGCAACTGCTAACGTTTCGTCAAACTGCGGGATCATCGGAAAGCCGTCCTCATCTGCAGGTATCTCGACAGTTTTCATCGTCACTTCATATGGAAGTGCCGACGCTGGTACGCCTGTGCTTTCATTTACCATTGCCCCAAATCCAAACAAGATGTCAAAGATAGAAAACATTGTGTGTGGTTCACTTGATACTTCAATTACATATTCCATACCTGGCATTGCTTCAAACGTTAATGATTCACCCTCTCCTGCAAGTCCTTCATTTGCAGTTTCCACTGGATACGGCTCATACATGAAATAATCTTCCACTGGCACATCTGGCGGAATCTCCATATAAAGACTTTCAGCAAAATAAACATTTAATGAAGAATTTATGCCCGCTACACCAGACAATGCAATATTGATCATTTGTGGCTCTTCAACTGAAAAAGAGAAATAATCTTTGTCAGCTACTTGTTCACCATTTTCATCAACATGTAAAAATGTTAACGGCGCTACATCAACTTTATTACTATTAAACGGAAGTGATGTGATGGCTACTGGACTGTATTTTGTCACACCATCCTCATAAAGTTCATTAAAATGTTGCATTGTTAACTCGTAAGAGGATTTTCCTCCTAAGCTATAATTGTCATTAACATCCGAAATTCCAATTGCAAGTGTCCCTTTTTCCCTTGCTGTAAATAGCTTCGCTTCTGCACCACCAGCTAATTGTGCATTTACATCTAGCGTTTCGCTAGCTTCCATAGCTCCTTCTGGATAGAATCGAAGCTCCATTTTATAATCATAATCCGCTGAAATATCCAGTACTGTTTGCAATGATTGACCGGCTTCTAAATCTACCTTCAGCCAATCAATTTGCTCAGGAGATGTCAGCTTCCCTTTTTTCATAAAGGCTTCTTCAACTAAGGCAACAACTTCACCTTCTGCTAAGATCTTTTCATCGTTCCATTCATTAAGCTCTGGCAATTGACTAATATCATATTTCAATGCTGCTACTGGGTTCACTAAGCCATGTGCAAACTTTGTATCATAGCCTACATCACCTAAGTCTAGCGCTGTTCTTTCTAAGATTGCCTCTACTTCGTAAGGCTTCAAATCTGGATATTTAGATAAGATAAGTGACGCGACACCAGCTACAACAGGTGATGACATGGATGTACCACTTAAATTATCAAAAGAAGAACCTTTGATAAGGTCAAATGTTGAGTTATAAACATCTTCCCCTGGAGCAACAATATCAACTGATGGGCCATAGTTCGAAAAGCTTGCAAGTTTATTTTGATCATTTGTTGCACCTACTCCAATTACCCCTTCGAATGCTGCCGGATAAAAGTACTCATCTGAACTGTAATTACCAGCCGCAGCAACGACAACAACATCTGCCTCAATTGCTCGCTCAACCGCATCCTTTACGATTGGACTTGGATAAAAGAACCCTAAGCTTAAATTAATGACATCGGCTCCATTATCAACCGCATATAAAATACCTTCAGCAATCGCATAATCAGTTAACTGAGATACATCTACAGGCATAATCGTTGCATTTGGATTAACTCCATGGCCACCAACACCATTGTTCGCTTCACCTGCAACGATTCCACCAACATGTGTAGCATGAACATATGGTGTTGCTATAGTAGCAGGATCACCAACAGTGTATGGAGGTAATATTTTCGATTTTAATTCTGGGTGATCGACATCAATAGCTGAATCTACTACCGCAACCGTCACTTCGTGCTCTCCAGCAAGACTTAACGCTTCATCAATTTCAAGCAATGATAAATGATACATACTATCTTTTTTCGGGTCAGTAGTTGCTATTCCTTGGTATTCGAATGAAACACTTGGCGTCACACCGACTACAGCAGCTTCAGATGAATAGGAACGTAATGCTCCCTCCATGCTGCGACCTTTTTTTAGCTTCACTACATCATAGCCTAGTGATGGGAATGAACGTACAACTTGCATCCCCGCTCGATTATGTAGTTTACTAGATAGCTTTTCGCTATATTTAATGATGAGTGTATCCTCACTTACTAGATCATTAGCATCCTTTTGTTGCTCTAAAGCTAGTAAGCGCTGCTCTTTGTCAGTAAGATTCAATTGACTAAGGACATTAATCGGCTCTCTATCTTTGAAAGCTTGTACATGATCAACAGTCGTCGAGGCTGCTGCAAAGCTAGGCATGACTAACGTTGAAGCCAACCCTATTGACAATGCTGACTTTTTCCATTTTTTCATATAGATTTTTCCTCCTTTTGAAGTGTTCCTTCTTTAAATACTACGACAAATACAATAGAAAAGTTTCATAAATCTAGTAATAAATCTATGAATTATATATAGTACCATTATTATACATATATTACTATAACATATGACTCTATGAATTTGCATGATTTTCCACTTTATTCACAAAAAAAAGAGCTGACCCTAAGTTAACGAGCCAGCTCTTTTGTCGTTAGTTTTTTGCTTCTACTATACGTAGTGTATATGGTTCGTTGCTATACCTTGAGTGTACATCCTTCACTTCAACATAGTATGTTCCTTGTTGCAACGAAACAGTTGACAGTTCTTCGTCACCATCACCGTAATGATCAAATTCCGCAACAGTGGCTCCGTTACTGTTGTAAATCGTCATAACACCATCAATGCCTTTTGGTATTTTGAGTGACATTTCAAAATTTGCGTCGTTTGCTACGTTAAATTCGTAGAAGTCCTTATCACCGAAGTCGACACCTGTGTTAAAATAGCCTGTTGCTTCATATGCTTGTTCATGCTTCGTTAAAGCAAGCGGCTGTGATGGGATGTTATTCGTGACAACAGAATGCGCATCTTCATCTTGACTATTTAAGTTGTTAATTGACACATCATATGATTTCACTGATAAGCCGAGCCAGCTATCATTCATAGTAAGGATAAAATAGCCTACATTTTCTCGAGCTTTGAATGAACCTGTTAGGTTTGTATCTGCAAGGAAATAAGGCCAATAGGAGCGTGACTTTCTTATTTCTTCTTCATCAATGAACATATTTCCATTCGTATCTTCAACAATTTCAGCATATACCATTAATGGATTTTGTAATTCCATCGGTAAGTTCTTTTTTTCTTCCATAGATAATGGGTTTGCTTCCAATGTAAAGCCTAGTATTTCATCTGGGCTACGATGCTTATAATAATAAGTGTCAATATCATTCGGCAAAATGAAATGTCCACGAACTGGCTCATTTTGTTGTAATACTGTTGCTTGTATCGTTTCATCATTTTTTTCATTTGCATCAAACGGAACTTCGACTAACACTTTTGCTGACAATTCATATGCATCCTTCGCTGGGCGATACATTCTATTTTGTACACTGATGAAATATTTCTTACCACCTTCTAGTGCAATCGTCGTTTTCGTTTCAGGCATACCATTATTCGTGTACATCGATGATCCTACGCGAAAAAGGTCGTGATCTTCTTCATCATATTCATAAATGATCGTGCGAGGCATCATCGACTTTGTTTGATTAACCGCAAATTGATATACAGCATCTTTTTCAGCTGTAAATGAGTAGAAATCTTGATCAAAGCTAGATTGGAAATATCCTGCTGTAATATCATTCATATTGTAAGGAAGTGCAGACGCCAATAAATAATCAACATCTTCCTCAGCAAATTCTCGCCATTCATCCTCGTACACTATAATGAGATCTTTTTCTATTTCATTTTTCTTCATTTCAATCATTTCTTCAGAAGTCGTCGCTTCTATTCCGAAAAATTCTATGTCATACATGATCGGATATTGATCTTCGTCAGCTGGTAGTTCAAGCGTTTCGACTGTAATGTTATAAGGCAGCGCAGAGGCAGGAACGTCCTCACTCGTTTGTTCAAAGAAGAATGGGTCAAAGTAGAAATAATTAAACCTCGCTTCACTAGAAGCTTCTATTATATATGCTATATTCGGCATCGCTTCAAATGTAAGGATTTCTCCATCGCCTGTACGTCCTTCGTTTGCTGTCTCAAATGGCCATGGCTCATAATAACCATACTCTTCTTCCGGAACACCTGCTGGAATTTCTCGGTTAAAATCATCTGCAAAGTATACACTAATAGAAGAATCTATTCCTGCTAAAGCTGACAGTTCTACATTTATAATTTGTGGTTCTGTAACGGAAAATGCAAAATAGTCTTGATCAGCCGTCATGTCACCGTCAGCATCTAGTTCTGGTAAGAACGTAAATGGCGCAACTTCCTCTTCACTACTATTAAAAGGAAGCGATGCTATATTGATTGGTTGATCTTGTGTCACGCCATCTTCATGTAATTCATTGTAGCGCTGAACTGTCACTTCGTATGCGGATTTACCTTGTAGGCTGTAATTCCCGTTTACATCTGTAATTCCTATAGCCAGCGTACCATTCTCACTTGCCGTAAATAACTCTCCCTCTGCTCCACCTGCTAATACGTCATTCACTTCAATCATGTTAGTAGACTCTGTGCTATTTACTGGATAGAAGCGTAATTGAAGCTCGTAATCATAGTCTTCTTGAATAGTTAGCGTCGTTTGTACTGATTGTCCTGCTTGAACGTCTAGCTTGAACCAATCTATTTCCTCAGGTGAAGTGAGCGCACCATTTATCGTCACCCCTTCTTCAGTAACTGCTAGCGCTTCACCTTCCGCTAATACTTTGGCGTCATCCCATTCACTTAAGGATGGTAAGTGGCTTATATCGTATTGCAATGCTGCTACAGGGTTGACCAAGCCATGAGCAAACGTTGCATCATATCCTTCCGTCCCTAGGTCAATCGCTGTGCGCTCAAGAATTGCTTCAACCTCGTATGGCTTTAAGTCTGGATGCTTTGACAAAATAAGTGAAGCAACTCCAGCCACAATCGGTGATGCCATCGATGTACCATCTAATGCGGCAAAGGAAGAACCGCTCTTAGCTGCATCATAAATTGAGTTATAAATACCTTCCCCTGGCGCAACAATATCTACAGATGGCCCATAATTTGAAAAATCAGCGAGCTCATTTGCGCTATTTGTTGCTCCAACACTAATGACACCATCGATTGCTGAAGGATAATGATACTCGTCAGTCGCACTGTTACCAGCTGCTGCAACGACTACGATCCCTGCATCAATTGCCTTCTCGATAGCTTCCTCCATAATTGGGCTTGGCATATAGCCACCTAAACTCATATTAATAACATCTGCTCCGTTTTCCACTGCATACAAGATACCTTCAGCAATAATGTAATCACTGCCAAAAAACTCTCCACCGAACACATCAATAGGCATAAGCGTGGCATGAGGGTTTATACCGTAGCCTCCAATGCCATTATTTTTTTCAGCTGCAATAATGCCTGATACATGTGTGCCATGTATGTCTGTCACACCTTGATTAGCTGGATCGACAGCATTGTATGGTGCTAATATTTGTCCTCGTAGCTCTGGGTGATTCACATCAATTCCAGCATCTACAACTGCTACAGTTACATCGTGTTCACCAGCTAGGCTTAATGCTTTGTCCATTTGTAGCAGTGAGAGATGATACATATTGCTCACTTTCGGATCAACATCATTGCTAAGTGTTTCATATTTATAACTTGGCGATACACTTACTACCCCTTGTTGAGAGGCATAGAAATTCATCGCATCCTCAAGAAGTTGTCCCTTTTTCAACTTTACTACATCATAGCCAAGAGAAGGAATCGATCGTGTCACCCTCGTTCCCGCACGACTATGTACCTTGTCAGATAGCTTATTCTTATATTTGATAACTAATGTATCATCACTCATTTGCTCTTGTGCCTGTTGCTGCTCATATGCCAGCATACGCTGTTCTTTCTCTGTACCATTTAAGTGACTAAATACGTCTACCGGCTGTTTAGCTGTCATTGCTTGTCCGCTATCGACCGTCGTAGAAGCGGAAGCTAGACTTGGCATGAGCAAGGTAGATGCCAGCCCAAGTGACAACGCTTTTTGTTGCCATTTTTTCATTGTTTCTCTTCCCCCTTGTAAATATTTTTGGCTCTTTTCGTAAACTTTGTTGCTATTTTTACTAAAAATATTTTATGAGAACTTAATCATTATGAAAGTAGAAAAGATGCTAAGAACGCTAGAGGTATACGTGCTCATATCTTAGTACGCAAAACAACAATTAATGCGAAAACAGCCATATTTTTTTATCAACACTACTAAACTATTAAGCTTTTCCCTTAAATAGAAGTTTTAGATGGAAAAAGTTCAAATCAAGTCGGTTAGATATTCACAAAGTGACCTGAGTAATCTTGATACATTTCTGAATAGTCTTGTATATACATACGCATATTAATTCAGCACTTCTATGCAAGGAAATATTGTTAGCTAGTGACGCGTCCAATCGTCAACGCGGGATCTGAATACCGTGTCAAGCTTATGCATATAGTCATTTTTCATGGACTTTTCGAACAGCCACTATAAGGAAAACATTGTTAAAACATGTATAATTCATGAGATGAAAGTATAAGAAAACAATGATATACTGTTTCTAGTGAAAATTTTCTCAAACATTTAATGTGAAAATTCAACTCTAACAAAATATAGTTAAGCATTAGAAGATTCCTCAGAAATCCACTCATAATGTTGGTAGTCTTATACCCTTCATAAATATTGAGCTAGAGGTTAAGGAGAGATTACATGTTAACGTACTTAAAAAAAGTACTAGGAAATAATAAACAAGAAAAGCAGTTGAAAAAATACTATCAATTAGTTGAACAAATAAATGCGTTAGAAAGCGATTTTGAAGCTTTAACAGACGAAGAGCTAAAGGCAAAAACAGCTGAATTTAAAGCCCAGCTTGCTGATGGCAAAACGATTTATGACATTCAGGTTGAAGCATTTGCTACTGTAAGAGAGGCTGCCAAGCGCGTACTTGGTTTTCGCCACTACGATGTCCAATTAATCGGTGGACTTGTTCTTACTGAAGGAAACATTGCTGAAATGGCTACAGGTGAGGGTAAAACGTTAGTTGCCTCACTTCCTAGTTATCTTCGCGCACTAGAAGGCAAAGGTGTTCACGTCATCACTGTAAATGAATATTTAGCTAGACGTGACCAAAATCAAATAGGAAAAATTCATGAGTTTCTCGGCCTTACAGTTGGTTTAAATGTACCGATGATCACTCCTGATCAAAAGCTATCGGCTTATGAAGCAGATATCACTTACGGTGTTGGTAGCGAATTTGGTTTCGATAGCCTCCGTGATAATATGGTTTTTGATATTGTTCAACGTGTGCAGCGACCACACCATTATGCCATTATCGATGAAGTAGATAGCGTGTTAATTGATGAAGCGAAAACCCCACTAATCATCGCAGGGAAAACTGGTGTGAGCTCAGACCTTAGTTATTTGTGCGCTCGCATCGTCAAAACATTTGTACGAGATGTTGATTTTGTATTTGATGAAGAAACGAATACAGCCAACTTATCAGATGATGGCATCTCAAAAATTGAACAAGGCTTCGGCATTGACAATTTGTATGATCTTGAGCATCAAACACTTTATCATTATGTCATCCAAGCATTACGTGCTTCTGTAATGTTTACGCGAGATGCTGACTACATCGTCAAAGAAGGCAAAATTTTATTAGTTGATATGTTTACAGGTCGCCCAATGGAAGGACGCTCTTTGAGCAACGGACTTCATCAAGCTATTGAGGCGAAGGAAGGGTTAGAGGTCACTGAAGAGAACAAAACCCAAGCCTCTGTAACGATCCAAAACTATTTCAGGCTCTACCCAACAATGTCAGGCATGACGGGTACAGCAAAAACAGAAGAAAAGGAATTTCAAGATTTATATGGTATGGACGTTGTCCAAATTCCAACGAACAAACCGATTCAACGTCAAGACTTATTAGATAAAGTGTATGCAACAATTAATGATAAATACAGAGCTGTTGCAAACGAAGTGAAACGCATCCATCAAACAGGGCAACCAGTCTTAGTAGGTACGACATCAATTTTACAATCAGAAAAGGTTGCTGACTATTTGAAAGAGGAAGGCTTAGACTTCCAGCTATTGAATGCTAAGAGTATTGAGCAAGAAATTCAACTCATCTCGTTAGCAGGGCAAAAAGATCAAATTACGATTGCAACGAACATGGCTGGACGTGGTACAGACATCATGCTCGGCGAAGGTGTTGAAGAGCTAGGTGGATTATATGTACTTGGTACGGAGAAGCATGAAGCACGCCGCATAGATAATCAGCTCAAAGGTCGTTCTGGGCGCCAAGGTGACCCAGGCTGTTCACAGTTCTTCCTATCATTAGAGGATGATATGTTCAATCGCTTTGCCAAGGAAGAGCTAGAGAAATTACAAAAAGCTGTGGATGCTGATCAGGACGGCTTACTCACGAATAAAAAGGTTGATGAGTTCGTTGAGCGTGTTCAACGCATATGCGAAGGTAGTAACTTTTCAATTAGAGAATATAATTTAAAGCTAGATAACATTATGAATGAGCAGCGTAATACAGTGTATGACTTGCGAGATCAGATTCTTAATACCGATGATCCAATATCGCTCACACTTCCAATGATCTCTTCTTATATTGAGCATGAAATTGAGCAAACATGTATAGAAGATATAGTGCCTGAGGAATGGGAGTTATCTAAGCTTGCAGCTGACTTAAACGTCGTGTTTGGTGAAAATGTCGTATCATTCCCACAGGACATCTCTGACCGTAGTGAAGTAAGTGACATCGTTAACGAAGCGTATGAAGCCTTTGTGCAGTCACTTGAAGATCATAAAGACAACATAAAGCTAAGATTTGTTGTCCAAAGAACGCTTCTTTCTGTCACAGACCATTTTTGGCTAGAACATATCGACACGATGGAACGCTTGAAGGAAGGTGTCGGGTTACGACATTATAGTCAAGAAGACCCAATGCGCCAATACCAACGTGAAGGTCTTGAACTATTTACGATCATGTTCCACAAACTAGAACGTAACATGAGCCACCAATTTGGCCAGCTCATCATCGAAGTAGCTAAGGGGGTCTGACCCCCTTATCGCTTTAAGTGATAAAGCAATTAGGAGGAATAAATAATATGGCTTTTTTTAAGAAGAAAGGTAAACCAGAGAAAAAAGGTAAAGACAGTACGGTTAATGCAGGTGATGTGCTTGGTGGTAACGTCACTTCTCAATCAGGAGTTGCAGTGAAAACGGCACTAAGCTTTCATCCTTTATCAAATATCGGTGTAGAAGAAAAATACTATTTTCAGTTCCTTAACAATGAGCTGCCACCTTTAAAGGAAAACCAAGTATCAATATCAGGGATAGAGTTAAAAAAAGAAGAGAAAGGTACTGCTGTTACTGCATTTGTCCGCAATAGCTTAAACAGACCGATCGATTTGAAGGACATGCCTTTATTATTACTTGGACCAAATGGTGAAAACCTTGCTCGCAAAGTGTTTGACCTAAGCGCATTAGGAGCAATCCCTGCAAAGAGTAGTAGACCGTGGACATTTATCTTCGAAGATAGTTTTGTTACAGCTTCAGAGTTACCTAGTGTTGGTTGGAAGCTAGCATTTGAAATCAAAAAGCCACATACACTAGATTTAGAAGAAAGCTGGGAAAAAAGCTTAGCAGATGAAGATAAAGAGAAGCTTCAACAACTAATTAAAAAAACGCCTGCTCTAAAAGAAGGCGAAGTTAATTTCATGTCATTACAAGGAAGACAGACAGAGGACAATAGCTTGCACGTGACGATGCTGATCCGAAATGGTAGCAACAAGGACGTTACCTTTCAAAAGATGCCATTGATCGTTGAAGACGCTTCAGGCGAAGTTATTGCCAAAGGAGGCTTTGAACTAGATTCGTTTCAAGTTAAAGCGAATACGAGTAAGCCGTGGACATTTATCTTCCCATCATCACTATTATTAAAAGAAGACATCGATTTAAGTTCATGGAAGGCATACATCCCTCAACAAAATAAATAACAAATAGCATTCACCGTCGCCTATTAAAAGCGACGGTGAACTTTTTCTATCATGTTGGATTGCTGCTTCTCGTTCATACATATAAGCACGTATACACCGAACGTTCGTGCATTTAAAATTTAACTAACATAAAACTAAAACTCATCAAACTGTCAGTATGGATAACCTTCTATAAATATAAAACCCCAAATGATAAAGGCTGCTCGCGTATGATTGTTGTTTTTCCTACTATTACTTAATCACGCTTACAATGAGCGTACTTAGTAACAATAACAACGAGCTAAGCCATGTTAAAGTCATTTGGGGTGAAGCATTCCCGGATGGTATGACCCATGCAAGCTCATTTCTCACCAGCTTAACAAATTAAGGGTTCAATTACTTGCTGAAAAGAAAAACGCCCATCCGAGGATAGGCGCTTTTCTCACTGGGCTACCAACCGAGATATTATATTCTCAAAAGCAAAAGGAACAAATAGATCCTACAAGTATATATTACCACTCGAACGCTTCAATAACAAATGATTTTTGTCCTAGTTTCACGCTTTTTTTATGAAATAATTTAAGTAGTCAAGAATCAAAAAAATTCTACAAAAAATTACTTTTTTACCGCCTTTAATAAAAACATTGGCAACAATAATTGACGCCTTATTCTCCATGGCTCCTTCAATAGACGATAAAACCATTCTAACCCAAGTTTCTGAAAAGTGCTAGGGGCACGTTTGATGTTACCTGATATGACATCATAAGAACCACCTACTCCTTGAAACACTGTTGGATGAAGATCATTCATATGTTTAACGATCCAGTTTTCTTGCGCTGGGCTGCCTAGTGCAACAAATACGATATCTGCCTTTGAATCATTAATTGCTTTAATAATGACCTCTTCATCCTTTTCATAACCATGAAGTGTACCCGCAATTTGGATTCCAGGAAATTTAGCCTCTAGCTTCTCCTTTGCTTGATCAGCAACCCCTGGCTTCGCACCATATAAAAATATGTTTTTACGTTGCTCAGTTGCTTCCTGACACAGCTTCAGCATCATATCTATACCTGTTACTCGATCCTTAATGCGGCCACCTCTAATTTTCGAAGCAAGAACAACACCAATGCCATCAGGAATTTGATAAGTGGCATGATTCAATAATTCTTGTAAAGATTGGTCGCTTTGAGCTTTCATAATTTTCTCAGGGTTAATCGCAACGATAAACGATTTTTTATTTTGATCTATGTTGTACATTAATTCATTAATAAGCTGTTCGTACGTGTGCGTACATACGTCTATACCTAAAATGGTTTCTTTCATGTTATCACCTTTATATATGAAGTTCGGAAAGAAATGCTCTCCCCTATCAATCTATATATTAATAAAACAAGATGGCAATACGTCCAACATACTAATTCATGCTATTACCGACATTCGTTTACAACGCACAATGGACAAGCATAATCTTTGAGCTTCTTTAGTTATTTTAACTAGCCAGCTTTTAGATGGATTGTTGTATTTCGTACAATACGTTGGCATCTTTTCTTCTGTACAACGATGAAAGACGCTTTAGTACTGTTTTTACATCGATTATTGCACTTCGTACGAAGTTCTAGCAACAAGTTGCCGAAAAGAGCCTAACAAAAAATGAATTAGTTTTTTGAATCACCTAAACGGTATACATCAAAGCCTTGGTCTTTCCATGCTTGTTCTTGAATACAGTTTTTTGTGTCGAGTATTATTTTCGTACGTAGTCGCTCTGCAAACAAGTCTGGTTGGATAGCTTTAAATTCATTATGATCTGTTAAAATAAGAATGATATCAGCATGTTCAACTGCTTCTTCAATGCTTTGCGTTTGAATGTCCAGTTTATTCTCTTTAATATGAGGATCATACGCTGAACAATCGAGTCCTAATTCACGTAAATGATGGATGACTTCCAATGACGGACTTTCTCTCATATCATCAATATTCCCTTTGAAAGCAAGACCAAACACTGCTACGCGACCGTGTTGGATTCCTTGTTGGCTGATGATATCTTTTACTCTTTTGGCTGTATGCTGTGGCATGCCATCATTCGTTTGACGAGCAAGTGTAATTAGTTTCGCAAGATCTGGCTCTAACTCAGCTAAAAACCAAGGATCAACAGCGATACAATGCCCTCCTACACCTGGTCCTGGGAAGTGGATATTTACACGCGGATGGTAGTTCGCTAGCTTAATGGCTTCCCACGCATTTACCCCTAGATTTTCACTGATTTTCGCTAATTCGTTCGCAAATGCAATATTTACATCACGGTAAGTATTTTCAATGACCTTAACCAATTCCGCAGTCGTTGCATCTGTTACATGAAGTGTCCCTTTTACAAAAATCTCGTATAGCTCAACGGTCAAGCGACTTGATTCGTCGTTAATACCACCGACGATACGATCGTTATTCGTTAACTCTTCAAATACTCTTCCTGGAATAACTCTTTCAGGAGAATGTGAGATATATAGTTCATTACCGATATGTAAATTCGTTTCTTCTAATACGGGAATCATCACATCCTCAACAGTTCTAGGAGGCACTGTCGATTCTAAAATAACTAAGTTACCCTTTTTCACGTAAGGAGCGATTGACTTCGTTGCAGCCCTTACATAATCTAAATTCGCTGTCTTATCGTCATTTATTGGGGAAGGAACTGCAATAATAAATATATCTGCTTCTTCTGGTGTTGTTGAAGCAGTAAAGTTCCCACTGTCAACCGCCACATTTAAACGTTCTTGTAACCCTTCTTCTTCAATATGTAACTGTTTATTTTGTATCATGGATATAGCTGTTTCATTTATATCTACACCATGAACACGAACGCCATGATTGGCAAACATCACAGCTGTTGGTAATCCAATATATCCTAAGCCTACTACACATAGCTTTTTCGTCATGTCAAAAATTGCTCCTTTACATAATCAATAACACGTTAACATTTATTATATCGAAAAATGTAAAATGATGATAGCTTGAAACAAATCAATAATGAAATTGTAACAATAATATTTTGCTAATAAAGCCAAAATTAGTAAATCACAAAATGAAGATTAGACAATTTTCTTACAAGCTGTTTAGTTAGACCTTTATTTATAGAAATGATGTAGTTTGGATAGTAAAACAAGTTCTTTGGACAGTAAATGACGGAGTTTGGATAGTAAAACACGTATTTCGGACAGTAAACAACGGAGTTTGGATAGTAAACCACGGAGTTTGGACAATAAACCGCGTACTTTGGATAGTGAACCACGGAGTTTGGACAATAAACCGCGTACTTTGGATAGTGAACCACGGAGTTTGGACAGTACCGCGTACTTTGGATAGTAAACCACGGAGTTTGGACAGTACCGCGTACTTTGGATAGTGAACCACGGAGTTTGGACAGTACCGCGTACTTTGGATAGTAAACCACGGAGTTTGGACAGTACCGCGTACTTTGGATAGTGAACCACGGAGTTTGGACAGTACCGCGTACTTTGGATAGTAAACCACGGAGTTTGGACAGTACCGCGTACTTTGGATAGTAAACCACGGAGTTTGGACAGTAAATGACGGAGTTTGGACAGTAAAACACTTACTTTGGACAGTAAATGACGGAGTTTGGACAGTAAGCCGCGTACTTTGGATAGTAAACCAAGTTTTATGGACAGTAAAACACGGAATTTGGACAGTAAAACATGTAGTTTGGACAGTAAACCAAGTTCTTTGGACAGTAACAGACTTAGTTTGGAAATCCCGTAATAGTCGTGTTCGGATAATTATTTTATACAAGAATGTCATTAATAACATAACAATTCCTCTCATCATGATGGGAAGGTGTTCCTTTAGTTTCACACCCTTTGCTAGTCGAAATTGTGTTATATTAGCCCACTCGGTCATAATAAAAATTGAGCTTCTGAAGTACTAACATTGTACATATGAAATTTACCTTCCTCACCACATTAACGTAACGAAAAACAATCCCGATGCGTTATGTGGCGAATATAAGCCCAAATACTTTTGCTTTACTAAAAGTGGTCGACAGTGCTCTATAAGGTGGTTTACAATGATAGGATATGGTGTTTTACGGTGTGAATTTGTCATAATGGAGGGTTTGTATGCTTCAGGATGTGCTTGCTAAGGAGCAGGTTGTAAATTGTGCAGAAAAAATTAAAGATTTACTTGCCCCTGACAACGAGAAGGACAGAATTTTAGTGAATAAAGGTCTTCTACTTTATCGCCAAGGAAACGTATATAACGTCAACGTCGAAGAGGACGTAGTCAATGCACGAGTGCAAGATGTCACACCATTTGACGTCAGCCTTGATATGGATTTTATTCAATTCAGTGAATGTACTTGTACAGCTGAACGGTTTTGTAGACATCAGCTTGCTGTCTTTTTTTCTGTTTATGCTGCAGTCGATCGCGTAGGTAGCTTCTTAGAGGAATGGAAGAGAAGTAGAACAAAGAGTGTCGAAAATATAGCTATACGCACGCCAAATACCAAAATCATTGCGAAATATGAAGAAAAATCTATTGCTAGTTGGATTGACTTCTTTGAAAAAGAATATACTTCGTTTCTACAGCAGCGTACACATGACGACAATTACTTTTTTGCTAGCCTTTATCATCGTTATTACGCTAACTTAAAAAGCGAAGCACCGACACAACTAGAATTAAAGCGCTTATTCACCATGCATGCCGGCTTAACAACGATGGCAAAGATGAACGAACATTTAATCGACATAAGTATGTCAAGTTATGGCATGGATAACTATGTTACTCCATATATACACCACCTCGTTGATGACATCATAGAACAAGCTGAACTACTTGGTAACGTTACTTTACCATTTATTTTTGATTCTTTATTACAAGAGAGCATTGAAAAGGTTCATACGCTCTTTATTCCAATAAATCATTTTAAGTATGATCGAATGACTGTTTATCGTGTCATTTGGTCTAAGTTATTGCAGAAAAAACAATGGGTTGACATAGAAAGATCATGGCTACAAACACGACTAGACGAGCGAGAAAATGCGGATGCGAAAGCTGATTTATATGTGATAGCCCTTGCACATATGGAATTTCTAGATAAAAACGATAAGGATGCAATTAGCTTATATTCACAGCTTGATGACCCTGCTGCCTTACCATACAGCTTTACATGGCTCATACAGTTAGCCGACAAAAAAGCATGGGCAAGAATGGATCCCTGGGTTAACGATATGTTAACGAAGCTAGATAAGTATATAGCCTCCTCCCACTCATATGATCAAAGTCGAACGATGACAAGAAAAATATTACATTTACTTACTGAGTACAGCTCAGAATCTAATAAAGACGATAAATATGTAGAAGCGATGGAAAAGCTGTTACCTTATAGCTACTATGAATATGATGATTATTTGTACACACATGAACAATATAAGAAATGGGTAGATCTACAAATTTTAGTAGGTTTCGCTGTTGATGAGCATGACAGATATACATTAAAGGAAATTGAGGAAAAGGATCGCGAAGTGTTACTCCCCTATTATCACTATTCCATCATGAAATTGGTGAAGCTAAAAAATCGTCAAAGCTACAAGCAAGCTATTAAATTTTTAAAAAAGCTACGTGCACATTATCGTAAGCTAAAGCGGGAAAATGATTGGAATATATATATAAACAAGCTCGCCACGTCGAATAAAAGACTGCGTGCCTTTCAGGAAGAGTTAAGGAAAGGAAAGTTGCTTCATGAATAGTTCATTAGCGTTGCACATCGACACGTTAATAGTTGAAGATCAGTTTTTTATATACGATCGTTCCGTCGCTGAGGACAACGATTATGAGAAGCTATTTCTCTGGCATGAAGCCTCTTATTATGGATCATTTCTTAAAATGCAAACTGTAAAAGACGTGAAGGGAGTTATTCTTTCTCCTTGGGAAGCACTCGACTTTTTTGCTAAGGATGTTCATAACTCATTTATACATGTCGGCTGGAGTGAGGAAAGCCAACTATATAGAAAAATTGCACCTCTGCTAAAAGAAGCTCTTACGGATACGGACTTTTTACCAGACTATCATACGTGGAAGCTTCATCAACAATTTAGGTGGAAACTAACTGATGATTGGCATACAAAGATCAAGGAAGCTGTCAATCATAATGAAGAGCACGAAAGGATAGCTATAGCATGGTTCTCTAGTGCTTTAGCAAATTGGCTACAATCAGATGATGAACTAAAAAGTGTATGGAATGAAATTGAACAAACATTCCCACTCATTAGCCTCTACACACAATCAGAACATCAAAGCCTTCAGCCTAATGGGATCGACCCTAAGCATGATCAAAATCACCCTCAGACGATCATCTTTAGTGAAGATGACTGGTTAGAAAAAATCGGTTGGAAATTAGATACAACGCCCTTTACTGTTGGGTTACGGCTTGATGAACCAGAACATGATGATGGAATCTGGCAGTTAGAAACGTTTTTGCGCTCAAAGGACAATAAAGACGAGCTCGTAATTTTGAATGAAGATCAACTGCCAACCGAATGGAAGCCAAATATTGATCGCATAGAAAGAGAACAAACATTGTGGGGGAAACTTATTCCTTGGCTACAAACAGAAAGAGGATTGTTGGAAAAGCTAACAGAGCAGCACGCATGGGAATTTTTAACCGAAGCCAGTGAAACATTGCTCTCAGCAGGTGTAGAAATTTTGCTGCCATCATGGTGGCAAGCATTAAAGGATACGAACCTATCGATGAAAGCGAAGGTTAAATCGACATCATCCAACGGTAGAAAATCTTTTGTCGGCTTAACACAGCTGATAGATTTTGATTGGCGATTTTCGACAAATGGTATCGATTTATCGGAAGACGAATTTTTGACACTCGTCGACCAGAAACGACGCCTTGTCAACATACGGGGGAAATGGGTAAAGCTTGATCCAGAATTTATTAGGAGAGTACAAAGCGTTCTTGAGAAAGCAAACGAAGAAGGCTTGCATTTTCGTGACATTCTTGAACAAGAGCTATTACGAGATGAGTTAACGGACGGTCAATCCGCAGATGACAGACCATTCGCAATGATCCAAATTGAATTGAATCGTCATTTAAAAAGTATGTTAAAGCAGCTAAATGAAATTAAAGAAATTCCTTCAGCAACAATTCCAGCTACATTTTGTGGTGAGCTGCGTCCTTATCAGCAGCAAGGTGTTGATTGGCTGTTATTTTTACGTAAATTTGGCTTTGGTGCATGTTTAGCTGATGATATGGGACTCGGCAAAACGATTCAAATGATTGCCTATTTGTTAAAGGTTAAAGAGGAAGAAAACAACCATAGGCCATCTTTATTAATTTGTCCAACTTCCGTTTTAGGAAACTGGCAAAAAGAACTTGAAAAGTTCGCACCTTCGTTACGTATTCATTTGCATTATGGTTCTCACCGTGCAAAAGGTGACAAGTTTGAGCCTACTGTTCACAATGCCGATGTTGTGATCACTTCATATGGATTGTCACACCTTGATTTCGAAGATCTTTCAAGTGTACAGTGGGGAACGGTTTGCATTGATGAAGCACAAAATATTAAAAATGCGGACACGAAACAGTCTAAAGCGATACGCCAATTAGTAGGTGAACACCATATTGCGTTAACGGGTACACCGATGGAAAATCGACTATCGGAATTATGGTCAATATTTGATTTTAGTAACCCAGGTTATTTAGGGAGCCTAGGTAAGTTCCAAAAAGACTATGTGAACCCGATTGAAAAGGATCAATCTGAGCAACGAATCAATAAGCTGCAAAAATTAATTCGGCCCTTCTTATTACGCCGCACAAAAACCGATAAAGATGTAGCACTGAATTTACCTGATAAACAGGAGCAGAAGGAATATTGCCCGCTTACTGTTGAGCAAGCATCATTATATGAACAGCTCGTTCAAGACACACTTACAAAGATTGAGCAAGAAACAGGGATCAAACGCAAAGGCTTAATATTAACGATGCTCAGTAAATTGAAACAGCTATGTAATCACCCTGCTCTCTATTTAAAAGAGGAGCAACCGCTTGATGTACTGAATCGATCTACAAAGCTTGGTAAGCTACGAGAGCTTATCGACAATATTCGTGAAAGTGATGAAAGTTGTCTCATTTTCACACAATATATTGGTATGGGTAATATGATCAAAAAATTGTTAGAAGATGAGCTCGGCGAAGAAATATTATTCTTGAACGGTAGCTTAGCTAAAACGAAGCGTGATCAAATGATCGCACGCTTTCAAAACAAAGAAGTAAACATTATGATTTTATCATTAAAAGCTGGTGGAACCGGCTTAAACTTAACTGCTGCTAATCACGTCATTCATTTTGACCGTTGGTGGAATCCTGCGGTAGAAAATCAAGCAACTGATCGGGCACACCGAATAGGGCAAAAACGTTTCGTGCACGTCCATAAATTTATATCGACTGGCACGCTTGAAGAAAAAATTGACCAAATGCTTGAACAAAAGCAAGCACTAAACGATCAAATTATTCAAACTGAAGCATGGATTACAGAACTATCTACAGAGGAGCTGCAAAATTTGCTGCTGTAAGTTAGTGAACTGTATTCACTCAACCATCTAATATTTGTTAACCAGCTATAAAGTTGCTTCACCTAATGAGCTATTGTAGATATAGGGGCGACCAGTTTACCATTGGCTGCTCCTTATAAATAGCTCCCCTACTAAGGTATAGGGGACCTCATCTGATAGCTGACTTAAACATTAATCAAGGAGGTAGGAAGATTGGAAAAGCCCAAACGAACAAGAGGAAGAAAGAAAACTAAAGTAAACCCAAAACACGAGGGAAAAGCTGAACAGTGGCAGCAATTATTACAATTAGTGGAGAAGAAACTAAAGAAGTGAAATCTGATAGGAAAGAAAAGCGATGACTAAATATTTGCCTTACATAAACCTTATCATCGGTACGAGAGTTAATTGACAATCTACAAGTCTATCTTTTATTCGTTTCTATTTCTTAAACTTATTCAATGACGACCATTCACCTTTTTGAATTGCATTAACAAGAATATTGAACAACATATTGCTACTATCCCGAAGAACCCCACAATATAATCAAGTATTCCTTGAGGTTGAAAAAAACGGCTTGTATTCCCGATACCAATAAACAATAATGAAATTCCAGTAAATAGATAAAATGCTGGTGGCATATGCTTGTCCAAGCACTCACCCTCTTTCTGTTAACGAATTATTAATACAATGCTAGATTTTTCATGGTTATGTCCCTACAATTATGGATCTATCCATTGACCAACCGTTTGATGCATAACTTTATATTGCAAAGGGCTTTCAAAAATAGTAACTCTTTTTTCTATATTGGATTTTCTATAGCCCATGTCCCCTATCTTACCTTCCTGAATGGTGTGCGCCCATCAATCCGAATTATCTCGCTTTGTTTTTATAAGTTATTGTCATATCAACATAGTTTACGAAAAGAGCATAAGGAAAAGACAACTTCTTACACCGTAAAATATAACCATAGAGACTTAATAGTACCATTTTAACATGACATCTTTAATGAACCGCATAATTAAAACGATTCAATCAAATGATGAATCGTTTGCTACTTTCCCTTTGTACATCATCTAAAAAGCCTAGAACAGAACGATAATTATTTCTTGAAGACATAGAAGCCAGTTATTTTCACAGATTTTCTGAAAAATACTGCAGCTATGACGATTCCTACTAAACCACCAAAGCTATCTAAAAGGACATCAGCTATAAGCGCGGAACGACTGCCTGTAAACATTTGGTGAATTTCATCGCTTGCAGCATAAATAATGATAAATGACATTGCATAGACCATGCATTTCCATTTATTTCGGAAAATCATCGCTAGAGCATTGAATGTTAAAAAGCCTAATAAAAAATAAATAAAAAAGTGAGCACCTTTACGGATGAAAAACTCAAGAAATGAATAAGGTCCCTTATTTGCAACACTGATTTCTGACCCACTATAAGTAAATTGTATATGTGAAAAATGATCGATAATCCATTGCTTGTCGATATATTTTGCTAGTTGTGGTCTTAAGTCTTGCTGTGAATATGGTTGTGATGAAAAGTAAAAAATGACAGCGGCACAACTAATAACAGACAGCCAAATGAGTATAAGTACAGCTTTTTGTTTCATTCATAATCCCCTTCTATATGCATATCCTAAAAAAGGTTGGTAACAAGTGTTGGAAACAACCGACAGAGGAATTGCTGACCCCATACATGCGTGGGATTTCCACCATCCACCTTTGCTATTTACAGTTGCCCTTACCTTAGTTCATTGAACTTCCTTCCCCTGAACTTTCCCATCCTTCATTAATAGTTATTCAAATACCATTTATAGCCAAAATATTGAAAAATTATATCTTTCTTCATTATACTCATTTCACTAGGTCCTATGACACCGTATAGTCATAACGTGTTCTTGACAGTTTAACGAGCGAGATAAGCTATTCCCGCCTTTAAATTCGATGGGAGTTCTTATTTTACACCTTCTCCTGTTATTTTTGCTGATAATTTACTTACTAATTCTTTCGCTGTTATCGTTTCAGAGCTGTTACCTTGTTGGTGTGCATACTTTAATATGTCTAGAAATTGTTGTGTAGAAATGATCGGTTTTATTCCTTCTGTTTTCAACATGATACACCTTCCATAAGTCTTATTTCCAAATCATCATTTAAGCATTGATTACAGTTAGCAGAGCAGCTCTCCATGGATGGCTAGCCAATGCGAAGCCTTTTCTTTCTAGTGTATTCAACAACTAATAGGGAAGCCACCATTGCTTCTTTAAAATGCTGACTGTTGAGTAAAACTGACAACTATATAATTAATGGCTGTTTTCGCATTGATTGTTGCTTTTCGTTCTAAGGTATAAGTACGTATATATGTAACATTCGTGGCATCTTTTCTTCTGTACAAAGATGGCTAACATATAAAATCACTTTTTATGGTACTAATTTGATAATAATAGCAACAGAGTTTACGAAAAGAGCCTTAATTTAGGAACTATGGCAACAAAGTTTATGAAAATAGCCCTTGCCAAAAAATATAGTTGAATACAAATTAGCTTTCGAGCTATCTAATGTTAACAGCGATGACAATCACAAGAAATCTTCACTAACTGCCCCATTCATTAAGGGTGATTGTTATTTTTCGAACGAAGGAAGAATACGTATACAACTAGTATTCGTGACACCCCTTCTTCAATAGAATTATGACAGCTTCATAAACTAAACCCTACTTATCTTGCTGTCATTGTTGTCGTGATAGCCACATTGTCCCTCTTAACCCTTTCTATCTTTATATACTATTACTCTATCAAATTCAAATAATAACCAGTGTATTCACAAAAAATACCATTTTTATACTAACATGATTTCTGGCGTTTTTAGGGCCCTGACATGCACTTTCAAATTTACGGTGAATATACAGTAAATAACTTAAGGTGCGAGGAGAGTCAAAATGAAAATAGTGAAAGCGTCAAATAGTGATGTGCAAACAATATTTCGGTATGCGAAGAAAGTAGCTGTCGAAAGCACGATGGGCTACGCAAAAGGGCATGAACAGCATGCAGTGAATGGCATCAAAATGGCCCTAAGTAATGGCTATTATTTAGTTGCAAAGGAAGATCAAAAACTATTAGGCTGGGTACTCGTTACAGGGACGATAGATTCGATTAAAAATACGTATATAGGCTATATTGCAGACTTATATGTGCTTGAAGAACATCGCAAAAAAGGTATCGGTAATAAATTATTACAAGCTGGCTTAAATAAATGTAAACAACATGGTTATAAATACGTTCAACTAAATGTTTTTGCTAATAACCCCGCTAAAAACCTTTATGAGGAGTTTGGTTTTGAAGATCTCGTTCACACAATGCAAATCAAGCTTTGATAAAGGTTCTAACTTTAAGTATAAAATATGATATTTTAGATGCCTCAGACATTGGCAATATTGGTGTTTAGCCCTTTTTACGAAAGCAACAAATAATGTGAAAACATTCTTTATACAGAAGTCTTATACTCCTATAGAAAACCGCCTCCTTTCTATGTATTGAATTGATGTTTTACGTGCTAAATATATCAATGAGCATACGACTATCCTCCTTGATCTATCTGTTCAAATATTCAATCAATTCATGACAAAACAAACAAATATTAGTATAATATGTAAAAAATATATATATTTTTGAGAGGAGAACAGCGTATGTCCAGTCCTGTTTCACTTGCAAGGTACTTAATTCGGACCATTTTGTTTGCTGCAATCGGTACTTCAATATTAGGTATATCATTAAGTTACATGATGGGCTTAGAACGTACCCTTTTTGTTACTAATGTAGTTGGTGTTATCATTGGAGGTGCAATCATCGGTTCACTCATTAGCTTTTTAAATTACCAAAAGTTTTTCCGTCCAATGACAATGATCATTAAACATACGAATCGGCTTGCAGAAGGTGACTTAACATCACGTCTAGATGAAAGCCGAACCGGAAGCTTAAAGCCAATCGCCCTATCTATAAACGAAATGAGTGATGAATGGCACCAGCTTATTAAAAAAGTCTATGATGTATCAATTCAAGTATCAGAGCGTTCAAATGAACTGTCTTCAAGCACCGAAATGAATAACAAAGCAACTGAACAACTCGCTCTCGCTCTTCAAGGCGTCGCATCAGGAACAGAAAATCAACTATCAAAAACAGCCTCTACATCACAATTCATGTCAGACGTTTCATCAGGCATTAACCAAGTTGCTTCATCTATCCAGTCAGTAGCGAGTTTAACAGAAACTACTAGCAAACAAGCAAACATAGGAACTGATGCTGTCACAAAAACAGCAGCACAAATGACTCAAATCCAACAGCAAGCAGTTTTCGCTTCAGAAATTGTTAACAAATTCGGGGAAAAATCAAAAGCGATTGGCAAGATCGTTACACTCATTACTGAAATTGCTGAACAAACAAACTTATTAGCATTAAATGCAGCTATAGAAGCAGCAAGGGCTGGTGAGCATGGGAAAGGATTTGCTGTTGTAGCAGATGAGGTGAGAAAGTTAGCTGAACAATCTGGAAGTGCTACAGAAGACATTCGAAAGCTTATTGAAGAAATTCAATCAGAAGCAGATAAAGCAGTGCAATCTATGATTGTAGGCAAGACAGATGTTACGGACGGTCTTTCCTTAATTAACCAAACTGGACAAGCTTTCAAAGAGATCACCAAAATGATTGAAGAAATAGCTACACAATCAAAAGAGGTATCAACAACCGTTGAGCATGTAAATGCAAGCGCTAACAATATTGTGATAGCTTCGGAAGAAATTGTTAACATCACGGAGCAATCTTCAGCAAATACACAAAACGTCGCTGCACTTACAGAGGAACAAAGCGCAACGATGGAAGACATCTCTCATGCGACAGTAGTTCTTGCAAATACCGCAGCAGAATTACAGGGGATGGTTGGGCGTTTTAAAGTGTAATTTCTATTCGGTTTCACTAAAAATGGACAGTTTGATGGGTTTTATGAGAGCTCAACCATTGTAAAAGTAGCAAAGATGCAATGAACGTTAGATATACGTGCCTAAAACGAAAAGCAACAATCAAATGGACATGCAAGAAATGAGCAATCAGGTGGAGTATATGCTTCACCTGATGTCCAAATGCCTTAATCTTTATTTGTATATGTTAAATACCAATCAATGAACTTACTTACTCCATCTTTAAGCGATGTTTGTGGTTTAAAGTCGATCTCATTTATTAAATCCTCTACATCCGCATATGTTTCTACAACATCCCCTGATTGAAGAGGCAAAAAATTCTTTTTTGCTGTCATACCTAACTTTTGTTCAATAGCTTGAATAAAATCAGTCAATTTGATCGGGTTATTATTGCCAATATTAAATACTTTGTATGGTACGTAGCTCGTTCCAGGATCAGGATTGTTTCCAGACCAATGTTCATTTGGCTCGGGTATTTTATGTAATAATTTACTTATGCTTTCAACAATATCATCAATATATGTAAAGTCTCGCTTCATGTTCCCTTTATTATAAACATCAATAGGTTCACCATTCAAAATTGCTTCAGTAAATAAAAATGGTGCCATATCAGGACGACCCCACGGACCATAAACAGTGAAGAATCGTAAACCTGTTGTCGGAAGGTTGTATAGGTGGCTATACGTATGTGCCATTAACTCATTAGCTTTTTTTGTTGCTGCATATAAACTTACAGGGTGATCGACATTATCGTGCACAGAAAATGGTTGCTTCGTATTTGCGCCATAAACTGAGCTTGACGAAGCATAAATTAGCTGTTCTATACCATGATGGCGGCATGCTTCTAGGATATTAACGAATCCAACGACGTTAGAGTTAATATAGGCATGAGGGTTTTCTAAGCTATACCGCACACCTGGTTGAGCAGCTAGATGAATGACTACAGTTGGCTGATATTCATGAAACACATTCATAATCGCATGTTCGTCAGTAATGCTGCACTTCTTAAACATGAAATTTTTATGTTCCAAAAATTTTAATCTATCTTTTTTTAACGAAACATTGTAGTAATCGTTTAAATTATCTACCCCAACAACATCATAGCCTTCTTGTAATAACCTTCTTGATACATGTGCTCCTATAAAGCCAGCAGCTCCAGTTACTAGAATAGTTTTCAATCATCTCACCCTCCTTTCATACCACTCACCATAAGGATCGTAAATGGATGTACAATAAAACCTAGTTCGTTCAAAGGTCTAAGCTCTTTATATTAGATATTCTATTTTAAACCAACCTTAACTAAAAAGAAAATTGTCATCTTCTTTCGTTTAATTACTTATCAATTAGCTTATAATAACTTTTGACCTTTGCAAATTAGAAATGGAGTTGATAAGGAATGGAGTTTGAAGCTAGAAATTCAACGGAAGCATCACTTCATCATTATAAGGCTGGACTCGGTTTATTTAGTGAAAAGATGCCCAATTTAGCTAAAGAGTATATTTCTTTTACTGAAGAATGTTTTAAGGAAGGCAGCTTATCACAGAAGGAAAAGCAATTGATTGCATTAGGTATTAGTTTATATGCTCAAGATGAATATTGCATTATATACCATATAAAAGGGTGTTTGGATCAAGGGTGCTCTGAACAAGAAATACTAGAAGCTTGTGGAGTAACTGCAGCGTTTGGAGGAGGAGCTTCAATGAGTCAGGCTGTCACCCTTGTCCAAGAGTGTATACAGGAGTTAAATCAATTGGAACATTAATATACACTAAAAAAGGCACAGTTAATAGATTGTGCCTTTTTCAAATTATATGAAATAATCATTTATTTGCTATATTTTCCCTTTTTAACTTAGACTACTTTCAATTAAATAGGTAAAAGATGGAGCTCGGATATATCTTGTCCATTTTTTATAAAAACAGAAACAATTTTATTTATACACCCATGAGGAATTCGATGTTATTTAACATAATGAAAGTCCTTATTTTTAGATGCTACCTTTTGATTTAGTACTGCTCCTAAAATATTTGCATTCGTTTGCTCCAGTAATTCTTTAGCTTTTTTCACTTGTTTTTTATCTGTTTTCCCGCTTTTTACTACAAGAAGAACACCACCACATAAATTAGAAACAATTTGTGCATCGGTAACTGCTAAAACAGGAGGAGTATCTAACAAAACCAGATCAAATTTTTGGATTGCTTCTTCCATAAAATCATTCATCCGCTTTGAGCTAAGTAGTTCAGCAGGATTATTTGGGACTGGGCCACACGGAACGATAGATAAATGATCAATGTCAGTATTGTAGATGATGTCCTCTATAGAAGAATAAAATCCAGCTAAATAATTTGTTAGTCCATTCACTTGAGAGATTCTAAATATATTGTGCAATGTTGGTTTTCGAAGATCAGCATCAACAATTAATATACGTTTTCCTTGTTGTGCAAATGAGATTGATAAATTAGTAATAGTAGTAGACTTTCCTTCATTAGGTATCGAAGATGTAACAACGATCGATTGCTTAGCGTGAGTATTCATACTAAATTGTATGTTTGTCCGTATAGATCGATACTGTTCGGATACGATTGTTTTTGGCTTCAAATAAGCCTCCATACCTCGCAATCTACTTTTTGCTTTTCCTTTTTCAGACCTCAAGGTTATTAACTCCCCTTTCTTGTTGAACTTCCAGTTTTACTAGAGCTTTCTTGACTTTTACCTTTTTTATTTTATTCACAGTACCTAATATATTCATGTTTAAATTATCAATATCTTGTTCAGATTTAACAGAGTTATCAAGAAACTCTATTAAAAAAATGAGTACTAGTGAAACTAAAATAGAAGCTACAGCGGAGAGTGCAATAATAAGATATGGTTTAGGTTTAATGGGATTGCTTGAAGTCTTTGCTTCAGCTAAGATTGTTACATTGTTTACATTCATTAACTCGTAAATATCTTCTTTGAAAACTTGTACAATGGTATTTGTAATTTGAGCAGCCATTTCATTATCCTCATTAGTCACTTCTATTGAAAAGACTTGTGATTGACTTTCTGTTTGAATTGTAATCGACTTATTTAAACTTGAAATAGAGTCACTTAATTCTAGTTCCTCCACTACTTGTTCTAAAATAAACGGACTTTTTATAATTTCGCTATAAGTATTTATTAACTCTATGCTGAGTCGTATGTCATTTGAACTGAATGGCTGTACTTGAGAATTAGTTGGTGAAACTAGTATTTGTGCAGATGATTTATAGGTAGGAGTGAGAACATAAAAACTGATTAATCCACTAATAACAATGGCTACTATCATCATGAAGATTACAATCCATATTTTTTTAATAACGATATAAAGTATTTGTTTAAAATCGATTTCTGCTTCCATCTCTTCCTCCAATAATATATTTACTTGAATTTTTTTCATCACTATTGCTAATAACTTGTACAATTTATAAACTAGTAAACTATTAAAAATCCTTTCTCGAATAAATGATCTCGTACTCTACCACTCATGACCGTACCTTAGCTAGCTATGCTAATTGCTCTTTTTTTAAAACTATGTTGCTATCTTCCCTAAACTAGAAGGTATAGCTATCGTTTTATTCACCCATCTATGCAAAAACAGCCTTTGTTAAAAAATACATCTCCAAACCTTAATTAATTACACATCACTTTACTTGTAACAATCGAAAATCTCCAACAATTAACAGTCTGTCTCTACCTCGGTGAAACCTTGTACATGTACGTACTAAAGAAACTATTACTTTTTTACTGTTATCATATTTTTTCGTACTGGCATAACACATTTACAATGAATGTTCATGACACCTTGTCCTCTTTAAAACTATTACTTACATACCTTTTAGTTCTAATGAAGTAGCCAAAGCCAAAAACTTATGAACTGTATTTTTTACAAAAGCACTGTTGTTTTCCATGTATTTGTTAATATTAGATTCTATGTTCATAACTAATAAATATTCCTACTATCTCTATTTTCACTTTGATTGTTTTTATACTACATATATATTTATCGATTTAACTAGAGTGCGTGGGCACTTTTGCTACTTTACAATAGAATTCACATAAAACCTTCTCTACTATATCGATTAGTAAAATAGAAATTAATGGAATTACAAGTATTTTAACCTACACATTAATACTAGAAAATACGTTTAGAATAAATCCTCTTATTAGTAACCTTCCACATAAACTCTTCTATCTAAGCTATTTTATTAAAAATGAACAATTTGACGAGTATTATATAAGTAGAAAAGATGCCACGAACGCTAGATGTATACGTGCTTATATCTTTGAACGGGAAGCAACAATTAATGCGAAAACCGCCATCTAAAAGAAATCAATAATTGGCTCCTATGTTGGACATTAAAGGCTTTTCAACGACGTGTTCATTTTATTTTACGAATGGAATGTACCATGTACGAAAGCTAAATTTTTTATAAGCATAAATGGATGCCATCGTTTCTCGAATAATGATACTTAATGATGTAGCAACAGCTGCACCGATCATTCCAAAGATAGGTATTAAAATTAAGTTTCCCAATACATTCGTAGCTGCAGAAATAACAATTGCATTTCTAGCCAATTTTTCATTCCCTGTCATATTCAGCAGCTGCATTACACTACCAGCACATGCATTTATACACTGACCAATACATAAAATGATGAGTGGAATTACCCCTTCGATATAGACCTCTCCAAAAATAGCCAAAAGAACCGGTGCGAAAAGAATAATTATAAATAACAGTGGAATTGAAGTCCAAACGATGAGTCTAGATGAAAAATGAAAAATCTTTATTAAATCATCCTTTCGCCCTTCCCAATAAAGCTCAGAAAATTTAGGCAAAATAATCATATTAATAGAAGACAGTGAAAAGCTAATTAACAGTGATAGTTTAAGAACGATACTATAAACTCCTACAGCACTAGTACTTTGAAAAATACCAAGCATAACGACATCTGTCCAATTTAAGATGAGTGACATAGCTGACGTTAAATACATTGGAATTGAAATTTGAAGTATTTCCTTTAAACCTTTCGTTTCTATTTGATTAAATAAAAGTTTTTGATTTTCCTCATCTTTTTGAATGTACTTATGCCAAGAATACATACTCATAAATGCGGTGATCGTAATAGCGATTGAAAGCGCATAAATGATGTGCATGAAGTCTTTTGTCAATAAAAGCAGGAAAAAAACTAGTATTAAAAGGTTCCCAAAACGAATTCCAATAATTTCAAAATATATAGATTTTGTAATAGATTTGATCGCTCTAAATGCTTTTGAATACATCCTTGTCATAACCATAAAGGGTAGGACGATGGAGACTACTCTAAATGGTTGTATAAGCAGTTGTTCTTGAAATAATAGGATAGCAATTGGCTCAGCTAAGATAAAAAGTAAAACACTAAATAAAACAGAGAGTGGTATTAGCAATTTCATAACTTTAGTAAAAACGATGTTTGCTTGCTTCATAGAATATTGACTACGATATTCTGTGATTAATCTAATGATTGCTGTATCTGTTCCAAGTAAAACGAGCGTAAGACAGATCGTTAATAAGGTAAATGACAACGTGTATATACCTAATGCTTCAGCGCCATATACTTTTGCAATCATAAAGTTTAATACATATAACAGAATAAATGACAAAAGGCGTAATATAAATGTCATACTAGAACCCTTTATTAACTCTAAATAATCCCTGTTCTTTGTGTAATGACTGATTTTTGATCCAAACTTGATTTGAAATACTCTCATAGATTCCTTCCCTTTTGATTAATCTACCTACACTATTACATCCTATGTTTATATGAATCTTGTATTCCATTTTTTTTAGAGCTGAATAGACGTTGATATTTATTAAAAATAGTAATTTTGTCCAATCATTTTAAGTAAGTGTTACACAGAATATATAAATAACAAAAAAAGGATGATAAAAAATGAATGTTGTTAACATTTTAGATTATGGTGCTGATCCTACTGGAAACAGCGATTCAACTGGAGCAATACAGTCTGCTTTTGACGCTGCTGTAAGCGGAGATGTTAAAACAGTATATATTCCAAATGGAAATTATTCCATCTATGATTCGTTACTAGTTGAGGGATCAATTAATATAGTCGGGGATGGAAAAGAATATTCAAAATTAATATGGAAGGAAACATCAAACACAGGTAATGAGGATTTAATATATTTGTCTAATGGATCAAGAACTGACAATTTTACCTGGTCCGATTTTCGTGTTCAAAATGCACCAAGAGACGGTATCCATATCGTAGACGTGCATCAATGGGTGATTCAAAATATTATTGCTGACCAATGTGGGAGACATGGTTTTTATCATGAAAAATCATGGAAGGGAATTTTCATTGCATGTATGTCAAATCAAAATGATCAAAACGGATTTCATGCAGGCTCTGAATCTCAAACTACCAATGTGTTGAATTGTTGGGCACTCTCCAATGGAAACTGTGGTGTAGTAGCAGCTGTAGAATCATTTGTACATGGTTGTACACTTGAATCTAATGAGTATTGTGGTATATATGTTGGCAGTGCAGGAGTAAATGTTGCTGGCAATTATTTTGAAGGAAAAGGTAATTATAGCGACCCTTCAGCTGGAAATGTTTATCATATTTTAGTTGAAGATACGAATGGAGTTCATATAAGTGGTCAAGATGCACTGAAAAATATAGATATTGGGCTGATGATTAGAAGCTCAAGAAACATACAGCTGAGTGGGTTAACTGGAAGACAAGCAGGTGGAGCATTAGGGTCATATGGTTGGGATAAGTATGGAAATGTTGGAGTATGGATTACCGAAGACTGTGAAGATATTGTTGTTGGTGCCATTGAGTCAGTACCTATGGTCATTGAGGATCTATCTAAAGTTTATTTTCTAAGAGACCGTAAACCTGATCAAGATGTACTTGATGGATATGGTTTTTTCAACGAGGAAGGAAGTTATCCAGGCATTGCAGAAAATTGGATTCCTGATGTCGATAAAGGAGTCGGTGAAGCACAACTATTACCTTCTAATACCGAAGCAATAGGAGAATATGTTCAGGAAATCACCATGACTTCAACCTATCAGGGAATTAATAGCACTGCTACATTTAAACCAAACACTACCTATACAATAGGGATATTTTTAAAAAATGAAATTAGAGTATTTCTTCAAGATCCGGATAACAACAGAATAGCAGATCAAGATATTTATCCTAGTCCTTATATGAGGTTTTTAGCTTTTCAATTTACGACTGGAGGTAATCCAACAGGTTCAATACGAATCAGATCAAGAGAAGGGTCTGGAACCTTTTGGGTTGGGGGTGTAAAAGTAGTTGAGGGTGCATTCGACATGAGTTCATTTCCAATGCCGAGCGAGCATGATTTAGGAGAGAATGCTTACATCCTTAAATCACCTAACGGCAGTAGATTCACAATAAGTGTTGATAATAACGGGCAATTAATCATTACCGGCATATAATCTCTAGTTCAATTTAACTCCCCAAACTTATCATTTTGATTCAAAAGTAATAACTTGTACAATTCTATCATAGTATGAAAGGTCAGCATATTTATAAGTAATCTAGTAGATAAAGTTGGGGAGTTTGATTAAGGTAGAACTTTTGCTCATTAAGATTGTAAAAATACTGCAGAAAGGGGTGTCTCAAAATATACGACCATGAAAACATTAAATACGGTAAACTTCAAAGCAATGGGTATAGGATAAAGAATCTGACTAGGGCACAGCTAATACATAAACTAACTAGGAGCAATGATTCTTTGAAAATAAAAGGGCTGTTTACACATCGAGAATATAAGCTATTACCCCCTATCCACAATTCATTAGTAGTGGACAATATCTTCTTTGACGAATTATACAACGATAGTTCACTTCTCCGTACGCATGAGTTATTAACAAGCTTAAAAAACAAGAAAACGCTAGACCAGCCTTTACACGTTGGTACACCTTATAACTCTGTCACTAGCTCAACTTCAAGGGTATTAACTACTCCTAGTAGCATAACACTGCCAGCTGATGGTTTAATTATCTCCTTTATTGGCTGTGATGGATCTGGAAAATCTACTATTACTTCAGAATTAACCTCTTTTTTATCTAGCAAACTAGACACTTATAACATGTATTTAGGTAGTGGGGATGGTACAAGCTCTCTCATTAGATATCCATTAAAGGTACTAAAGCAATGGACAGATAAACGACATGCAAAAAAAGGACAACCACTAACACAAGAACACCAACATGTAAGAAAATTTCGCAGCAAACTAATCGCCCTTGCAAAGTTTACATGGGCTTTAACACTTTCATTCGAAAAAAGAAAAAAGTTAAAAAAAATTCGAAAGCTAAGGAGCCTTGGCTACGTTATCATTACAGACCGGTATCCTCAATATCAAATCATGGGTCGTAATGATGGGCCGCTCTTACATGATTGGATACAACATAAGAATAAAATCATTCATTATTTGGCTAGGTGGGAAAGTAGAACTTATAAAGAGGCACATATGAAGCCGCCAGACCTCATTGTTAGATTAAATGTCTCAGCTGATATCGCATTTCAAAGAAAAAAAGATATGAAGTTTGAGGAGTTTCAAAAGAGGGTCAAAGACATTAGTTCATTAAAATTTAATGAAAAAGCAACAGTTATAGAAATAGATGCAAATCGATCATTAAATGAGGTTCTTTCAGAGGTGAAAACAAAGATATGGGGTCACATATAAAAAACTTTCATAACCATAACGACATCATGGTAGAATTTATCGGTATTCCAGGAGTAGGAAAAACAACACTGTCACATATGTTGGCTAAATCATTATCAGTTAAAGGCTTTCATGTTAATGAGCCAACTTATAAAATAAATTCCAAGAAAGAATTTTTCAAAAAAATAACAAAATTATTATATATTATGAAAATATTAATTACAGCTCCGAATATATGCATCTATGCCATTCAAATCATTCTTAAAACACACCAAAAAAGTTATAAAGACTTTATCAAAACTGCTTCTAACCTATTATTTGTAATTGCCATTATTAAATCTAATTCTACTAAAAAAGGGATTCATATTTTAGACCAAGGTTTTTTTCAAGCACTATGGTCCATTGAGTATAGTGCCCATCATCTCATTAAACCTCTCGATTTAAAACAATTATTAGAGATGGTTCACTCAAAACCGCTGTTAATTATAGACCTTCACGTCAAACACACAGAAGTTCTTAAAAGACTACATCAAAGAAAAACAGACTATAGTAGAATTGAAAAATATTTTTTGGAAGCGTTACCAAATCATATACAAATATCAAATGAAATTTTAAACCAATTAAAGCATAATATTTCTCTTACAAATATTGATGAGGAAAAATTAAAAGTAATATCATTAAACAATGATAATAACGAACAATTGGATAAAAACACAGTAGTCATTGACCAGTATATTCAAGAGCTGTGCCTTTATCGTTATCGCTGCTATGGAAAATGATAAAGGCTCGCCGATTGGCGAGCCATATATTCTAGTTAAAACTAGCTGCTAGTTCTTTCTTATAAATCATTTCATTTAACATCTCTATCCTTAACAAATTGCAATTAAATCTACAAAATTCCCCCTCCTCAAAAACCCAGTTACCATTTATCCACATATATCTTCCTGGAACACCATCAATGTACATTTGACTAGGAGAAATTGATCCGAAAAATACTTGCATTTCATTAATCAAGTAATTACCTTCTAAATCTTCAAAGATATCAAAGGACATTGAGGATATTTTTAACTTTTCACACCATACTTTAACCAAATTTAACAATTCTTTTGGAGGGTCGACCCAGTCACCAAGAAAACCAGACCCACTTCTCAGCCCATTTTTCCCTTTTGGTTTCCTAAATCCAAAATAAGAATTACCAATTTTAATGACCCTCCACTCTGTTTTCATATCCACATGCTCTTGAATGTGGATGTACCCCTGCCCCCTTTCAGTGTATGGAAAATACTCTCTATTCATATTTTCATACATTTTTATAGGCTTTAAATAGCTTTTCACAAACTTTGGTAGATCACTTATTGTATGGTATCCTCTAAATATATTTTTTGTAAAAAAAGATTTGTATATTTGAAACATTAATTTGACTTTAGAATTTATTTTTTTGACGCCAAGACCTGAATTTCCTCCATCACTTTTAATGATTTTAGGAAATGATTTTGTTTGTTTGGTGAAATGTAGCGCTTCTTTTATATTAAAAAAGGTGTTTGACGAGACATGTGGCAGCTCATTTAACTTATAGAAGTCAGACATCATAATTTTAGATTCATAATATAAAATGCTTTCAAGCTCAGGAACGCATTTACCTTCTATTCTATCTTTGATTAACCATATTCTATTAAGGAACACGTTCCTCCACAATCTTGTTTTAGTAGGAGGTCGTACAATATAACCATCACACTCAGCCTTCTCAAACTGCTCTATCCAATTAGGTGCAAATATATCAATAATGACATAATCTACATTTCTATCAATACAAGCATCTACAATAGCCTTCTCGTGTCCCTGTGGATCGGAAAAAACTCCAATTTTCATTTACCCACCACCTGTACTATTTTTCATCCAGACAACAATTTCTTATTATGATTTCTTTTTTATTTGTTGAACTAAACCGATTAAATCTAGCCGTGTATCTCGAAAAAGTATATTTAGCGAGAAATAAAAAATCATACATAATAAAATCGATATAAAATCCCAAGCGAGCCCCTCATTCATTCGCTGCAATAAATATCCTAAAAAACCCATCAAAGTTGCAAATAAAGCTGAAGGGAGCACATTTTTAAGCATTTTAATTATAGATATCCCGATTGCAAACTTCATTATTAATAAATTAACAATAACACCTTGCAACCTGATCCATGAACGAGCAATGACTAACACCCAGAAGCCATACTTAACGCTAATGATACAAACAGGAATTAAGACGACTAAATGCAATATTTGTGCTAATATAGATAATTTAGGACGGCCTTTAGCCCGATATACTTCACTACAATATCGTCCGACACCTACCATAATTGCACTAGTTAACGCCCAATAACCAATGACATCACTAGCTTCATACCAATCATCACCTAGAAATATTTGGGTCGCTAAATCACTATATAGGTATACACCAATACCCAGTGGAAATACGATCAAGGAAACGTATCTTTGGATTTTAAAGAAGAAAAGATTAAACTTCTCATTATCATGTTGTAAACGTGACAAAGCAGAAAATAAAACAGGTGCAGTTGACGCAATAATAAGTCCGAATAAAGCATCGACCATCATAATAGATGTTTTATATATTCCTAAATAATAGACACTTAAGGCACCACTAATAATAAGAACGTCTACCCAAATGGTAAACCAGATCATTATCCCTTCAATTAACGACCATATGCTAAATGATAGCATTTGTCTTAATATTTTGAATTTATAAAACAGTGAAGGTTTCCATTCTGACTTTACAGTTAATACAATTGCACTAAACAATTGTCCTGCAATCATACCAATAATTAACGACCAATAACCTAAACCGAATAAAGCTAAAGGGATCGTAATAAAAAATGGGATACATACAGTCCCTACTCTTACTGTAAATAAAGTCCTAAAATCAAAGCTTCGTCTGTATAGTGCCATTTGAATACTTGAAAAGGATGTTAAAGGTAATACCATACAAGAAATAGCAACAACTACTCCTAAGCCTGGATTTCCTACTAAAGCAGCAATTAAATCACTAAATATAATGATAATTCCCCAAAGGACCAAAGAAATGCCAAGGTTTGTCCAAAAAGCAACATTCGTATTTTTAAGCTTTTCTTCCTTATCCTTAAACTCACGCTGAACCAAGTATTTTTGAAACCCTGCATCTGTAAACATATCTGCAAAGCTAATTATCATTGTGATGGTTGCAACAACTCCGAACGCTTCCGGAGCTAAGATTCTAGCTAAAATCATATTCGTAATAGGAGTAACTAATTTTGCAGCGATCTCAGTTAACGTTGCCCATTTAGTAGCGTTTATCATTTTCCCTGTTAATTCTTTATTATCCAAAGTTATATACCTCTTAAATAATATAGTCATACTTAACAGAATTTAGAAATCATGTTTTCCCATTCCTTAATAATATGATTTATATTAAAATCACTTATCCTTTCAACGCTTCTATTTGCATAGTATTTTCGCAAATCTTCATTATTTAATAAGTGATGAATGTGATTAGCTAAAGTTAATTCCTCTTCTAGTAAGCTATCTTTTTCCCTTAAATGATTACTTCTACAAACTGGTGTTAACACTCCGAACATCTCTCTATTAATTTCATATGACATATTCTTGACACCAATATGAGTTGGGGCTAATATTTCTCTAGGACCAGATAAACAGTCTGTTGAAATGGTAGGAATACCGCAAGCCATTGCTTCTGCTAATGCATTCGGAAAGCCTTCGTATAAAGAAGAGAGAACAAATACTTTTGCCTTATTGATGTATTTAAAAGGATTTTGTTGGAAGCCTAAAAAGTGGACATCTTGTTTAATTTTTAACTCATCGGCTAATTGTTCTAGTTCTTCCTTTAATTCACCTTCCCCAAGAATAACTAGTTTCGCATTTGGATTTAAAGCTTTCACTCTACTAAATGCTCTAATGAGGTGGCATTGTCCTTTTTGTTTATTTAACCTTCCAGCTGTGATAATCACTGGATGTTCGAATATATTTCTATACTGCTCTTCAATGGGTTCTTTTGATAATTCGTTAATTCTTTGAATTGGGTATGAATTATAAATAATTGTTATTTTATCTTCATCGATGCCATAATTAGTAACTAAATCATTTTTAATTTCGTGTGAAACTGCCACAATTTTATCAGCTTTTTTATACAAGATTTTGATAGTTTTTTTCCAAAAGAAAGATTTAAGCCCTTTTTTGTGTTTCGTTGACATGTGATTTCTAACAGAAATAACCGTTTTACCATATTTTCTCGTTAATAAATTTATTAGATTCGGATATTCTAAAAAACTGATCATTGTTTTAATTTCATTTCTTTTCTTCATCTTCTTAATGATATTCATCCTATAATAAAGAGCTAAACATTTATAAATGACATTGCTTGCTTTTACATTCCTCACTTTAATTATTTCTCCAGTATAGGGGTATTCAACTTTTGCTTTATTTTCAAATAAAATTATATTGTTATCAAATTCACTCGATAAATTTAATGTTAAATTTGATACCGCTCTTTCAGCTCCACCTGTTGAGAGTGTTCCTATGAAAAATGCAATTTTATGTTTCATGAGAAGCCTCCTGGTATAACAAACAATTTTGACGATCATTCAAAAGCTCACTACGAAGTCGAAATTGACAAATTTATTATTTACTAAGTATTCAATTACCTTAGTTTACAAAACTATTTGAGGGTTACATTATTCGCTTTTCTTTTTTTTAAATCTACAGCAATAATTATTAAAATCATTAGAAATATCCATAGCATCGTATTCCTAATTCCGTTATGAAACAGGCCATAAAACATTAATCCAATAATTGAACTGACATTTTTAAATCCCTCTACCTTTTCAATATAATAGATAATAAATATAAAGATAAATAGACCTACTAATCCATATGAAAAAACAAGGTTCCCAATCGTTGAATGGACTTCTTTTGTAATTTGACTTTCAAAACGCTCGTATAAACCTTCTCCTGCTCCAAATATTAAATAATTTATATGGTTAAAAATCCTATCGTACCCTCTTCCACCTAATGAATCATCTTTATCTTGTCCAATTTTATTAATTCTTTCAACTACATTAGTCGTTAAAGGATTGTTCACAATTTCATCCTGAAAAACAACTCCAACAGGAATAATAATTAAGAGTAGTATAAACAGTGTTTTGATCCACTTACCATTCTTGACAGAAAATCGTTTGACAATCGTCGGAATAAAAATAATAAGATATGCTAACATTGCGGCTTTTGACAAAGATATTAAACATATGACTAAACTAGAAAATATAGCTATAATATACAAAGGTTTATATATAACGTAATCTTTCAAAGCAAGGAGCAGAGCTGCGATTAAGATTGCATAATAACCTAACTGATTAGGGTTATTAAAAAACAACACCATTCTTGAAGAAGAAAAACCACCATATATGATGAAAAGCAAAAATTGAGTAATAATGGATAATTGGACGGCTAAAGCTGATGCTTTTAAAAAGGCTACATTGTATACTTTATATAATCCAACGACCATTAACATTGAAAAGAAATTAAATATATAAAACAACGTATTTTTAAAGTAAGCACTCCATTCTTGATTGATAATACCCCAAATAATATTTATAAAAGCTACATACAAACAAAAAAACAGAGCAACTTTCAAAATTAACATAACGGGTTCAGGAGCGAGAAACTTTCCATTTACAGCAATAAGAAGTATACCGAAGGTGGCCAACAAAATAAAATCTGCAATTTGTAAAGATCCACTACTAAAAAGGTAAAAAGGTTTTAAGGTAAAATACATTACATAGCCAAATAATAAAGCCACAGCAGGCTTACTATTATTGATACTTATCATAACCATTTATTCCAAACTCCTTGATTTTACAGGGCTAAAATAATTTCTTAGCATGATATTCACCTTGCCAGGTAAAATATACATCAGCAGTGCTTTAATAATTCCTGACATACAAGCCTTTTTAGGAAGATAACTATTTTTCATTGCATTTACTCTTATTTTTATTCCATTCCTTAATTGAACTTTATTTTTATTGTAGGTGATAGAATTACCTATATCATAAATACTTGTTGATAATACCTCTGGAATAACATATAGACTAGAAACATGGAGCATTTTCACCCACAGTTCGTAATCTTGCGAAGTATAGTATTCTTTGTTATACCCACCAACTTCATCATATATAGATTTTCTAAACATTGTAGTACAATGCTCAATTCTATTACCTAGTGCCATCGATTTCTTAATATTTTCAGCTTCTAGTACTTTGTCGTATTGCTCTATCATTATTCCATCTTTCATTTTAATAATGTTACAATATGAAGTAACTAAGCCAACGTCATCATGTTCATCCAAAATATCCTTTTGTTTTCTAAGTCGTTCAGGGTACATTAAATCTCCAGCATCAATTCTCGCAATATATTCCCCATGAGATAAACGAACTGCTTTAATAAGTGATTTTGTCAAACCTATATTCTCTGTATTTTTTATTAAAGTCATTCGAGGATCTAATGTAATTTCCTTTTCTATCACTTCTACTGTATTGTCGGTTGAATAATCATCAACAATAATAAGCTCATAGTCTTGAAAATGTTGGGTTTTAATTGATTCTATCGTTCTCCCAATTATTTCAGCTGCATTATAACAACTCATTACAATGGAAATATATTTTTTTATAATAACCTCTCCTTCTTTAATAAATAGAGTTTCACCATCACCTTATCCATCAGCTTATACAATTGGCGATTCAACAAGCTTGGTATAACCCTTAGCCCGAGTTTATACTTTTTCCAGCATTTAAGGGCCGCTAAGAAATCTTTATTAAGAAGATGCTGCTTATAGATCTCTAAATAGTTATAAAAATAAATCATATGTCCTTGTTTTTGATAGGTGTGTATAATGCCTTCATATTTCGATAAAAACTGTTTTTTTGTTTTTTCCATAGAGGTTGTATCCAATATATTAGCCCTGTCATCTTTATAAATACTTAATAAAGACTTATTAATATATTTAGTCTTATAGTCATTAAAAAACCTCACCAGAAACTCTAAGTCCTGATGTCTGTTAAATCTTTCATCGTAAAACCCTGTGTTTTCAACTGCACTTTTCTTAAAAAGGAAGTTAGAACCTGAAATATTCAATCTGTTGCACAATACATCAAATTGTAAATTTCCTTCTTTGTTATACCTATTCTTTCTAATTATTTGGTTGTTATCCTTCACTACAAAATCACAATATACCGCACCAATCTTGCCGTCAGTTTTTCGTAATTCCTTCACTTGATACCAAATTTTATCCTTGTGAAACTCATCATCATCATCTAAAAAGCCGATATATTGACCTCTTGCTATTTTAATACCTGTATTTCTTGCAGAAGCGCCATTTTTGTTTCTCTCATGTTTAAAATAAATAACATTTGTTGCATTTATAAATTTTTCCATAATTTCTTCAGTTTTTTTTCTAAACTCTGTATGAGGATCATTATCGTCTACAACGATAACCTCAGTATTTGTATATGATTGATTTAGCACACTTGCAATGGCTCTTTCTAACAAATCTGCCCTTTTATATGTTGGTATAATTATGCTCACAAATTCATCTTGCATTCTTAAATTCACCTCATATGAAATCAATTATAAGTAACTATTGTGACTATAAAAACAAATCATGGGGACATGCTTGCTAACATACGATTCATTAATAGTTTAATAGCTCCTTAACCTCTCATTCATTGAATTAATATCATATACTTTGCTTATTAAATCTTTATAAAGACTATCTAGTCTAACTGCCACTTTAGCTTCGGTAAATTCACTCATTATTCTTTCTCGTGAGTTTTTTGCATATTGTTCCAATTCTAATCTATAATTCTCTGAAATCCACTTGGACATTGTTTCTGTTAAACCTTCTATGTCATTTAATTCTACTAATTCACCCGTTTGATTATGCACAACTAATTCTTTCGTTCCTAACACGTTTGTAGCTAACACTGGTTTATTAAACGCCATAGCTTCCATTAAAATTCTCGGTATCCCTTCTTTTTCCGAAGTTAGAATAACAGCATCACATAGTTGGATTAAGTCATATATATCTTTCCTATATCCTAAAAATAAAACTTTATCTTTAATACGAAGGTTCTCAGCCAATAACTTCATACTTTCTAATTCTTCTCCTGTACCGGCAAGAAGAAACTTACAAGGACGATCAGCTTTTAAATTGGCAATGGACCTCAATAGCATTTGATAATTTTTTACACCTTCAAACCTTGCACCCATTAAAAATACAAATTCATTATTGTTAATACCTATGCTTTGTTGCAGCTCTGTTTTTCTGGAAACCGTTAGCTTCTCATAATTATCAATTTTAGTTAAAGGAATACCATTTCCTTCATAAGCGGTTATAATTCTTTTCGGTACTATCTTCCTTATAACATTCAAATCTTCTTTGTTTTGAGAAAAGTAAGCATGACTAAAAAAACTAGCCACCCTCTCTAAACCTTTATAGACAAAGTTTTTTATGTTCGATTGGCCCTGATAAAAAGGTAAGCCATGACTTGTATGGATAATTATTTTTACTCCTGCTATCCTCGCTGCTATTCGACCTATGACACCCGCTTTAGCTGCATGTGTATGCACAATATCATATTTCTCATTTTTCAAGATTTTAACAATCTTCATAATACTAGCAAGATCCTTCAGTGGTTTTATTTTACGAGACATACTTACTGTAATGTGACGATAACCTCTGCTCTCTATGTCTGTAACTAAGCCAGTATCATCAGAAAGAAACTCAATCGTATAATTTAACTCCCTTAGTTCATCCATTTTATCTAATAACATATCTTTTATCGTTAAATCAATTGTTGACATATGAAGAACCTTCACATTCTTATGATTCATATAACCAACTTCCCCTATTTCGTTATTGGAGTGTAGTATTTTTTGTACCAATCTACAAATTGATGTATTCCTTGCTCAATGCTAGTTGATGGTGTAAAGCCGATATCATTTGTTAATGAATCTATATCTGCATACGTTTCTTTTACATCCCCTGGTTGCATCGGCAGGTATTCGATGATTGCTTTTTTTCCAACGGCCTTTTCAATTGTATGGATAAAGGTCATTAATTCGACTGGACGGTTATTACCAATATTGTATACTTTATACGGTGCATAGCTTGAATCTGGCACAGGATGCTCTCTATTCCAGCTGTCATTCGATTGAGGAATCTTATCTATTAAATTAACAATTCCCTCTACGATATCATCTATATAAGTAAAATCCCTCTTCATCTTTCCATGATTAAATACTTGTATAGGTTTCCCTTCAATAATTGATTTCGTAAATTTAAAGTAAGCCATATCAGGTCTTCCCATTGGGCCGTAAACTGTAAAAAACCTTAATCCAGTAGTAGGCAAACCATACAAATGACTATACGTATGTGCGAGTAACTCATTTGACTTTTTTGTAGCTGCATAAAGACTTATAGGATGATCTACATTATCTTGAACAGCGTACGGCATTTTTTTATTAGCACCATAAACCGAACTTGATGATGCATAAATGAGATGTTTAATGCCATGATGTCTACACGCCTCCAATATATTTGTAAAGCCTAGAACGTTAGAATGAATATAAGATAAAGGATTTTCTAAGCTATATCGAACACCCGCCTGTGCTGCTAAGTTAATCACTTTACATATAGGGTAACTTTTAAAAATATGCAAAACTTGATCTTGGTCTTTCAAATCTACCTTTTCAAATGTAAACCTCTTGTTTACCTCAAGTAATTTCAATCTATCTTCTTTTAATGTGACATCATAGTAATCATTTAAGTTGTCTATGCCTAAAACTTCATGTCCTTCTTTTAATAGATACTGTGATAAATGATAGCCAATAAAACCTGCAGCACCCGTTACTAAAATCATATTTTTTATCTCCTCATATTTAAATTCAATCGTCTATAATTACCTTGCTCCATTTCCTGTTAATACGATGCGAACTGTTTTTACCATAATCTTCAGCTCCATCAAAAATGATTGATTGTCTATATAATAAAGATCCAGCTTTAATTTCTCATATGGAGTAATCTCATATCCGCCATTAATTTGAGCCCATCCAGTTAATCCTGGTTTTACTGATAAGCGATTTATGAAGCCAGGTATTTCTTCGTTAAATTGAGCTGTAAACATCGGACGTTCAGGTCTTGGACCTACAATACTCATGTTACCTCTTAATACGTTAATAAATTGGGGTAGTTCATCTATCCTTGTTTTTCGCATAAAGCTTCCAACCTTCGTCACTCTTGGATCATTTTTTTGGGCCCATTGAGCTCCATTCTTTTCAGCATCTACACACATAGAGCGCAATTTGATTAAATTAAAATATTTACCATTTTTACCTACTCTTTTTTGAATAAAAAATGCAGGCCCTGGTGTCTCCAGTTTTATCAAAATAGCAAATACGATAATAATAAGAGATGTCATTAACAATCCGATTAGCGAAAGGAGTATATCTGCCCACCTTTTCATTACTGGAAATACAATATTCTTTTGTACTTTAAAACTATCTTTTTCTATGTAAGTAGCAGAAACATAAGTGTCGAAAAAGTTATTTGTTGTTTTCAATACGCTGCTTCCCTCCTGTTTTGTTTAACAATTTATCCTACTTCCTATCCTCACTCTCTATGGGGAACAAGTATCCCTCCTCTAACTAGTGCTATAAAGATACAACTCTACTTTTTTATACGCTTCATGGTTGGAATATGAACGCTGAAACGTGTTTAACCAAAACCTTGATTCATTATATGCACTTGATTACTTATTAATACTGTTTTTATCATTATTAAAAAATTAAGAGAGTTTCTATCATAAAGAGTAGAAAAATATTAAAAATAAGATCGCCAACCAACAGCTTTTTAGTGAAGTGATAGGCAATCTTTGTGAAATCTACTTTATACTAAAGAATAGTTTTTATAATAATCTATCGTTTCTTTTAAACCTTCTTGAAATGAGTAGGACAAATTCCAATTTAAATGTTCCTTTGTAGATTTGTTACATAATACGCTATTCGCTATTTCTCCTTTTCGAGAATTGTGATAGCTTGCTTCTTGCTTATAATCCAGCAATGCTGTCATTGTCTTAAATAAATAATTTATTGTTACTGGCATTGTTGAAGAAACATTTAAGACTAATCCATCACCATTCTTCAAGGCTCGAATATTAGCAGCAGCTACATCCTTCACATAAATAAAATCTCTCGTTTGCTCACCGTCACCAAAAATGCTAATTTCCTCATGATTACTCATTTGAGTGGCAAAGATGGCTACTACTCCACCTTCCCCTAAATAGTTTTGACGTGGTCCATAAACATTGCTATACCTTAAAATACTGAACTTCACACCATAATACTTTGAAGCCATTTTCAAATATTCCTCTGTTGTCCATTTGGATAAACCATATGGTGATTGGGGCTTTGTAGGATGATAGATATCAATCGGTAGGTATTGCGTTTCACCGTACACAGCAGCTGATGATGCAAAAATAATCTTTTGTACTTTAAACCGTTTGGCTGCTTCAATTACATTTAAAGAACCCTTAATATTAATTTCAGCATCGTGCATCATGTTCATTGTAGAATTGACAACTGATACATGTGCTGCTTGATGTATGATGTAATCTGGTTTTGTTTTTTGCACAACCTCATGGAATTCATCACTTGTCACATCACATACATACAACTCAACCTTATTTGAAGGAATGTTATCTAAACGACCAGAGCTGAGATTATCCACTACTACAACTTCATATTGTTGTTCCAGTAGTTGATCTACTATATGAGATCCAATAAAACCACAACCGCCAGTTACCATTATTTTCGTACCCATTATTGCTCCCCCTCATTTTATTAACTGATTTGCGCCATTTTTTCATTAGTTATCATATGAATCTACCAATCAATACTTTCAAGTTACCTTAATTTGCTTCATCCTTATTCCTTTTCCACGTTATGTATGTATGACTACTTCTTTTGGCATAGTATTCTCACTCCTTCTCGCATCTTTCAATAATTTATAGATAAAAAATACTATGCATCTTCATTTATCAATATGTCATTTTTTGTTAAGGATATTTTCAAATTTTGTTGCTATCGTTCCTAAACTATAAAAATATCGTTTTAATCAACAGTCCTCGGCTTTAAAGAAGAAAAGATGATATGAAATCTAGTTGTATACGTGTTTAATTCGTAATACGAAAAACAATTTATGAGAAAACTGCCTTTTAAAAAGTGCTTTTCATAAGATATTGTTACTATTTTCACAAGATGAATATTAATAATTTATGAGGTTAATATACACACACGTTAAGTATGAATATAGCCAATAGTGCAAGTTTTAAAAGAAAGATACTAGGGAAGATATATAGTGGAATCAGAGTGATAGAACTTGACTTAGATTTACATAAAACTTCTTAGCTATTAAAAAACCTCTCAATCAACAGAAAGTAGATTAAGAGGTTTCGTATTTACTATTCAACAGAAAAAGTTTTGGCAGGAAGGACATACTAATACCAACGATAGCACCAGCACTATCAATGATAACATCTCTCATTTGAGCACCTCTGCCAGGTACAAATAGCTGATGGAGTTCATCCGAGATGGCGTATAATACACAAATCATGAGCGCAACACCAAAGGATTTCAAACCGGACTTCCCACTGCTCCTCAATGCAAACACAACTAGCATTCCTAATACTAAGTAAGCGATAAAATGGGCATTTTTTCTTACTAAACGATTCATTTTATATAAACTAAATTCAGATTGAGGTGAAACCTTTTCAGCTGATTCTATAATAACTTTGGTGATGTTTGTACTTAGATTATCGGATTGTTCCTCCACTTGTGAGGATAAATAAAAAATAAGCATCATCCATGTAATGACTGTAATCCATAAAATGATATAACTCGGCTTCTTGCGGCCTTTCACCATATAAACTCTACCCTTTCAGCTTACTTCTTATTGTAGCTAGTCTGTATTATACAAATCTCTTGTGTATACTTTCTCTTCAACATCTTCAATTTCGGCACTAAGCCTATTTGAAACAATGACATCTGCTAACATTTTAAATTGAGATAAATCCTTAATAACTTTTGAGTGAAAGAAAAGTTCTTCATTTAAAGCTGGCTCGTACACTACAACCTCTATTCCTTTAGCTTTAATTCTTTTCATAATACCTTGAATAGATGAATCTCTAAAATTATCTGAGTTTGTTTTCATTGTCAATCTATATATCCCTACAACTTTGGGCTTTTTTGCTATAATTTGATCCGCTATATGATCTTTTCGTGTTCGATTAGAATCTACGATAGCACCAATGATATGATTAGGCACATCCTCGTAATTTGCTAACAGTTGCTTCGTATCCTTAGGCAAACAATATCCACCATACCCAAATGAAGGGTTATTATAATGATTGCCGATTCTAGGATCAAGTCCAACACCATCAATAATTTCTTTTGTATTTAGTCCTCGTATTTCAGCATACGTATCTAGTTCGTTAAAATAAGCTACTCTCATCGCTAAATAGGTATTGGAAAAAAGCTTAACTGCTTCAGCTTCAGCAGAGTCTGTATATAAAATAGAGATGTCTTTTTTAATGGCCCCTTCTGCTAATAAGCTTGCAAACCTTTCTGCTCTTTCAGATTTTTCTCCAATGATAATTCTTGAAGGATATAAATTATCATGAAGTGCTCTACCCTCTCTTAAAAATTCCGGTGAGAAGATGATATTATCCGTCTCAAACATTTCCTTCACTCTGCTAGTATATCCTACAGGAACAGTCGATTTTATAATCATAGTAGCCTTTGGGTTCACTGCAAGGACATTCGCGATCACAGCTTCAACTGTTCTAGTATTAAAATAATTCTTGTCAGGGTCATAGTTCGTTGGTGTAGAAATAATAACATATTCCGCATGCTCATAAGCTTTATATACATCTGTTGTTGCTGATAAATTTAAGTCCCTCGTTGTAAGAAACTCTTCAATCTCTGTATCTACAATTGGAGACTGTCTATTGTTAATCAAATCTACCTTCTCCTGATGAATATCTATCGCTACTACCTCATTATGTTGCGCTAATAGTATCGCATTTGATAAACCTACATAACCTGCTCCCGCTACTGTTATTTTCATTATTTAAGAATCGCCTCCCCAATCTACTAATATAAATTCAAGCTGTATATAGATTTTAATTGAATTAATAACCTTCTTCATAAACTATGATTTTTTTGTGTTTATTATACCCATTTTTTCTCATGACTAAAACGTAAAGCGAATTTCATACTATCTAGTCCTATTGTATATATCATTATCATTTATACATAGGGAAGACATTCAAGAGGAATAATAGGATTACAGTGATTGGTCTAACTAGATTTTAGTGGAATTTAGGATTCGAGTTAACAGAAGAGGTATTGGAACATGAAGCTAATAGTTGCGTGAAGGCTTTGTTAGAGTTGAAAATAAACAACTTACACGTTATACGATCCCCGCACTTTCTTCGAACTGCTGAATGAATGTAACAATTTCACTAGAATAGGTAACACCTTGCCAACTACCATCAATTGCTGCTGAAGTTTCTAACGATCAAAACAAGACGTTGTTCTGTATTCATAGATTTCAAGCATATCCATCTCAATAATAATCGTCAACTCTTGACAAGATTAGCACAGTTATACATACAAGCGCCTATATATGAACACATATAGAATATCATAAGCATATAAGATTCAGTAAACAAATGATTTGGCATTTGATAGCACTTCCCGTAATCAATGGGGGACACGATATGTATGAAAGGACCTATTGGTGCTGATAAATTATTCATATACTATTTTCCAGTAGCTTAAATATATTCGTTTAACATATTAACTAGCTGAACTGTCGCTTGTAAGCGAAAATCCTATTACATTCAGGCTGTATTTCCTATGAGGAAGTAACCTCGTGCACACAACTAGAGTTCGTAGCAAATCATACACATCAGTTTTTAAAATATAAATTAAAAAAACAGCAAAGTTTATGAAAAGAGCCTACATTAAAAACCTCGCTGAACTAAGACTGTCATTATTTCTTTTAAAAATATACCTCAATGATTATGATATACTGTAAGAAATGAAGTTGTTTCTTATTAAATGTGGGAGGTGTGTACATGAAAACCTTCAGATTAGTTGCCCTCACTATATTAAATGATGACGAATTACAGGTTAGTAAACAAGGCATATCATTACTTGATGGGTTAATCATTAATAAAGAGGACGGCGAAAACAGGTGGTTACTTGATATTTTAATTGTTCCAGACTATTTACACCTATTCAATGAACTACATAAACAGAGTCAGACAAAGAGCATTCCGATTCAAACGGTCATCTCCAAAAAAGACAATGACCCTGCAACAATGTCTGTAAAAGTAAAGAAGATTACAACCATGGGGGATAGTGTGAGCGTTTTAATGGACGGTGTCTTAATCAACCGAAGAACGAAACGTGCCGAAATATTATTAACTGATTTACTCCAAAGAGGTTTACACGGTGAACAGCTATTACAAGAATTTAAACAACAGCTTAATAACAATAGTCGATAAGTGATGAAATGTGCATGTATGCTATCTATCACTTTGTTACATACTCCCCATGCAACAAAGCCTCTCATGCATGGTGGCATACACGCTTTAGCTTTATTTGAAGCCCTAATTATATTATTTTGAGGTACTCTTAGGGTCTGTGACCTTACACTATATATTCACCAGTTATGGTGAATGTTAACCAAGCTATCAACGATGTAAGATTGACCCTTTTCTATATTTCAGCTTACTCGACCATCACATCGTTGATCTACTAATTATTCTTTCTTTCATTCGGAAAAAGCATAAATGCACAAATATTTCCCCTCATAATACTAAATCGTTTTAATACTCTTTGAATTGAGGTTTCCATAAAACTATCTTCTACATGCAATGGTTGTAAGATATACTCTTTCATTCGTTTATTCCACTTATAGGTTAATAAGCTTATTTTATTATGTTGTAGGAAAATCGATGCAACTACTAATTGTTTTTTATCATTAGATAAAAAGTATAGTTCAATAATGGAATTAGATTTACAATAAAACGCCGTGGAATGCGAGTGTGGTTTTGGTAGAGCTGATAAAGGTATTTGCACGTCATCAAAGTGATAAATAATTTGGCTAGTAATGACATCATCTAAATGCTTCAACTGTGTATCTTTATAGTTATACATCGCTGGATTTTCATTAATGAGAATTTTGTAGAATAGACCATTTTCCTCTGTGTCGCTCCGCACTTCTGATACCGACACCTTTGTAAGGTAAAAGTAAATGCTCACATAAAAACCCCCTTAAAAAGGATAATATTTATTATATAGTATAATCGTCTCATATTTATGAAAAAATAGAAATTTTGTCTATATATTACTATTTTTATCACTACTAAACGAAATTACCTTCTTTAAGTCTGTTCTAATAGAGTATAAATGTATAATGCGCAGAAATACGGAAGTTGCATAGCTTTTCAGAGGAATAGTAGATGAAGCCAGGTCACATAATGAGTTTTTAAAGTGGGTTGGTGGGGTGTAATTGCTCTTAACTAAGGACAGGCCCATATAGGTTATGGAACCTGTCCCTCTATACTTTATATTGTTTAATGGTACAATTTAAATTCTTTATTTTGTGTCACATCATCAAGCTCTTCAGTTAGTTCTTCTGCCGAATTAAGCTTCTCCTGTGCTTGCTTCCCAATTTTCGTGAGCTCATCAAGACTATATGCCTGTTCTGGTAATTCTTCTTCGAATGCCTGAAAATACAAGATTTCAGTTAATTTTTGTCGTTGCTGTTTTTTTTTACAGCCTTTGTTAATTGGTCAATATGGTATTTCGCTTCTGATTTACACGCATAATCAATATCTTCTATTTGCAGTTCATTAACTAGAGATTCGATTTGTTGTATTTGATCGTTTGTTGGTTGTTCTGATAAAAGCTTCTCAATTGTTTCATTAATTTTATCCGCAAGCTGTTCATGAAATAAAGGATTTTCTTTAATTTCATCTTCTATTTTATCAAACCATGATGCATTTTTGTCTGCATAGTGTCTCCAATGCTGAATAAAATCATTGGTATCATATTTTTCTTCATTCCACTCAATTTTGTTCATATACTGTTCGAATGCTGCAGATATTGAGCGAGAAATACTAATTTTTATACCGTGTGGAAGATTTTTGAACATTTACTATCCGTACCTCCAAAATTAATCTGACTAATTATTAATAATACCATATAGTTATTCAAAATGACAATTATTGAGGAAATTTGTTACATCGTGAAGAATTATTTCGAAGTGGATAGAATTTGGAAGAAATTTAAGCATTGATCTCATTTTAAGTGAGAAAAGATGCTACGAACGATTAGTTTATACGTGTTTATTTCTTAGTACGAGAAGCAACAATCAATGTGAAACAGTCTAATTAAAATGAGCCCACAAAAAGTGGGCAGTAGAAATAATAACGTATTGTTATCCCTCTTGATTTTCTTCCTCTTCTTCCATCATATCTTCCTCATAAGTGTTATTATTTAAATCTTCCTCTGGCAGTTCTTCTTCCATCGGTGTTTCAGTCTCAGGTGGTGGAGGATTTTCTGGATTCGTATTACAACCTGTAAATAGTAACGCAAATAATAATGAATTCATTAGTGTTAATGACCATTTTTTGTTCATGAAACTCACTCCTTATTTATCCTTTCTTAGACATCCAAAGGTGTGTCTTTGAATATGTTTCCCAAATTTCATTGAAATTTTTCATTAAATAATTGTTATTTTTAGGAAAGTATTTATTCATTGTTAGTTAAATTAGCGATCATCACATATAAGCTGATTTAGCATTCATAACTACATCGTCTTGCTCATCAGTTATTGTTTTTAGAAGAAAAAATGCTACGGAATCTATACGAAAAAGGCCATAAAAAAAGATTACCACTAGGGTAATCGTATTATGTCATAATTAAAGTGTAGATTTACTCTGTTTTATCACCAAGAGCAAACATAATTTCCGTTTCACACGCAATTTCTCCATCTACAGTTGCAACAGCTTTTCCCTTGCCAATGGAACCTCGTACACGAGTCATTTCTACCTCTAAGCGCAATTGGTCACCAGGTTTCACTTGCTTTTTAAACCTACAGTTATCAATTCCACCAAAAAACGCTAACCTGCCTCGATTTTCATCTTTCTTTAACATAGCTACAGCACCGACCTGTGCTAATGCTTCTACAATTAAAACACCTGGCATAACAGGGAAATCAGGGAAGTGTCCATTAAAGAATTCTTCATTAGCTGTTACATTTTTAATGCCTACAGCTCGCTTGCCTTCATCTACTTCTATAATTTTATCAACTAATAAGAATGGATAACGATGAGGTATAATATCTTTAATTGCTGTTACATCTAACATAATATGCAAATCTCCTTCTTACTGGGTATCTTTATCAACTAAATCAAAAATATGTTGCCAAGTAGATTTTTTGAGCGCATCGGATGGATCTCCATTTCCAATGACACCATAACCAACTATAGCACCTAATAATAAACTGGTGACAAGTAGTACTGCAACAATTATTAGTTTTAACCAAATGGGGATTAAGCGTACACGAGCTTTCACTTTTGTTTTACTCTTACTTTTCGTGTCTTGTGTATGATCTTCCCCTTGTTGTCGTTCTTGTCTCAGTTGAGAACGCGTCTTTGTTTCAGACTGGTTTACATTCGTTGTCACTTATCTTTACTCCTTTTAAATATAGATCTGTTCAAAAAGAATAGGAAGATATTTCTTGCTTACGTGAAAGAAATGGCTAAACTTAAGTCTGAAACGTTTTAAGCTAACGTAGGATTAGCATTTCCTTCAAGCTTTCGGTCATCTTATTCCCGAACTAATTGATCTATCTTTATTATCGAATTCCATTTACGAGACCCATCATTTGATCTGCGATAGAAATTGATTTTGCATTAAATTGGTACGTTCGTTGCGTTGTGAGCATATCTGTCATTTCTTTTGACAAGTTAACATTAGATTGCTCTAAAGCCCCTTGTTTTAGACTTACTGTTTCCTGAAGCCCGTCTGTTAAATATGTTAATACCTCATCTTCACCTAAGTTTAATTGTTGGAGATTTGGTAATCCAAGCAAATTATCGCCGATAGACTGTAATAGCTGTGGTCGATGTATTTCAACAACAGAAAGATTGTAAACTTGTTCTTCACCATCATTCTTCGTTACGTTCATTGTACCATTTTCGTTAATAGATATGTCTTGGAAATCATTTTCAATATTAATAGCATTACCTAAGCTGTCAAGTACAGGGTACCCATCACTCGTTACTAGCACTGATTCATTAGACCCTTCACTTAGAGGTGAAAGATAGAGCGCACCATTTCTCGTATAATTTATTGTTTCATTGCCATTTTCTTCTACGGATACGCGAAGAAATTGCCCTTCCTTAGTAAAAGCAATATCAAGCGATCGGTTAGTTTCTTTAAGGCTCCCTTGAGAAAGAACAATACTTGTTTGGCCTAATTTTGACCCAGTACCCAGTCTGATACCATCTGGTGTTAAGCGACCCACCTCTTGATCATCCTTAGGTTGATTATTAAACTCTTGATACAATAATTCAGTAAAACTTGCTTCACGACGTTTGTAGCCAACCGTATCAACGTTTGCAAGGTTATGACCAATCATGTCAAGCTTCTGTTGTAATTGACCCATCGTATTTGCAGCTGCCAAAATTGACCTATTCACTACATATTCCCTCCCAATAATCAGCAATAAATAAAATGTATGCTTATTTGAAACACGGTTTAATTAATTTTAACGTAATCTACCAATTTCATTTACTGCTTTATCCATACTTTTATCATATGCTTGTAATATTTTTTGATTTGCTTCAAACGCGCGATAGGAAGTCATTAAATCTGTCATTGTTTGTGTTGTGTCAACATTTGACCCTTCGATAAAACCTTGCTCAATTTTAAATATGATCCCTTGGTTCGTATTTGCACTTGGCAAAGCTTGGTTGTTTTCCGTTCTTAACATACCCGTCTCGTCCTTAATGAGGGTATTGGTGTCCGTTGCATAGGCGATATTTATTCGACCAACAATCTCATTGTTTTCTAGCACTGTCCCATCACTGTTAACTGTAAATTGACCACTGCCCACTTGTATTGGTGCATTATTTTCATCAAGGACATAATGACCACTACTAGTCGTTAAATACCCTTGTCCATCAATAGTGAAATTACCATTTCTTGTGTACAAAGTGTCACCATTTGCGCTTTGCACCGTAAAAAATAGTCCCTCATTATTTGGTACAGCTACATCAAGTAGCGCTAAATCAGTATGTAATCCCGTTTCTCTCAAGTAACCTTGAGTGAAGTTTGGTATGGTTTCCTGTAAATAGACACCTGTGTTAATCGTACCAATTGTTTTTGCATAAGGAAGCTCCTTCAACTCTTGTCCAGGAATAGAAGACGTGCCAAGTTGCTGCAATAGCATTTCTGGGAATGCTCGTAAGGACCCTTGTTCTGCTTTATAACCTGGTGTATTTGCATTTGCCATATTATTTGTTAACATATCCGTTTTTCTCTGCTGTGAAATCATTCCTGATGCTGCTGTGTAAAATCCACGTAACATTGTTATCACCTCATCCTTGAATCGATATGTATCATCTTCTTATCCATAGGCTCTTGCCTTAAACATTGTTGATTGAAACTACTACAAGTGATTATACAGCGGTCACCATATTATGTAAGAAATCCTTCTAGTTGTGAACATGCGTATTTCTTAGTACAATAACCAACAATTAATACGAAAACGGCTTAGCTATAATTACGTACTGGAAGCTTGTCCAGATTTTCAAGCATAATACCAGTACCTATTGCCACACATTCCATCGGGTTTTCTGCGATGAGAACTGGAACCTTTAATTCATCTGATAAAAGCTGATCGATTCCATGTAATAACGCTCCCCCACCCGTTAAAATCACTCCACGATCGATAATGTCTGCTGATAATTCTGGTGGTGTGCGTTCTAGTACACTTTTTGAAGCTTGTACAATAAGTGCTACAGATTCATGTAAAGCCTTTTCTATTTCTTCTGATCTTACCGTAATAGTACGAGGTAATCCCGATACCATATCGCGACCTCGAATGTCTATTTCCTCATTACGTGCTCCTGGAAAAACCGTCCCTACACTTATCTTTATATCCTCTGCTGTACGCTCACCTATTAATAATTTATATTCACGTTTTATGTATTGAAGAATTTCCATATCAAGCTTGTCCCCAGCCATTTTTAACGAAGAAGATGTTACGATTTCACCCATCGATAAAACAGCGACGTCAGTCGTACCACCGCCAATATCAACAACCATATTTCCACTCGGTTGAAAAATATCCATCCCTGCACCAATTGCAGCTATTTTCGGCTCTTCCTCTAAAATGACTTTTTTTCCTCCGCTTTTCATCGCCGCTTCTCTTATCGCCTTTTGCTCGACCGATGTAATATTCGTCGGACAGCATATAAGTATGCGTGGCTTAGAAAGAAAACCTTTTACATCTAGTTTATTAATAAAATGCTTAAGCATTGCTTCGGTGATTTCAAAATTCGCAATTACTCCATCTTTTAATGGGCGAATGGCTGAAATATTTCCAGGTGTTCGACCTACCATACGTCTTGCTTCTTCACCAACTGCTAAAACTTTTTCTAATTGGCGGTCAATTGCAACAACAGATGGTTCGTTCAAAATAATTCCTTTTCCTTTTACGTGAATGAGTACATTCGCTGTTCCTAAGTCGATTCCGATATCTCTAGCAAACATTATTATAAGCCTCCTTGCAAAATTCCCGATACTTTCTCTAATTTTATATTTTATCACAAATTTCCGCCTAGAAGGCAATGATGTAAAAAAATAGTCGAATTTTAAAAGTTTGGTCAAATACACAAAAAGAGGATGACTCAAATGAGTCTGATTTTATTAATCATTTTTACAGGTTATAAAACCGGACTCTACCTTTGATGATTCATCCTCTTTCTTTTTATCGGACAGTCTCTTCTTCTCGTTCACCTTCTTTCTTATATTTTAATTTTGTTGCTTCTCCACCACGTAGATGTCGTATTGATTTATGATAATCTAATATTTCCTTCACTTCATTTGCAAGTTCTGCATTAATCTCAGGTAATCTTTCTGTTAAATCCTTATGAACAGTACTTTTGGAAACGCCAAATTCTTTCGCTATTACACGAACGGTTTTTCTCGTCTCCACGATATACTTACCAATCTTGATAGTACGCTCTTTGATGTAATCGTGCACACCACTCGCCCTCCCTAAATTGGATGTGAGAAGTGTCAAAAGAGACTCGTTTTCTTTCACGATTAAAATGCTCTAATTTGTTATGACAGTAATAAGTTTGAATAAATTATATCGTTATCATAAAACCCAAGCCCCTCACCTCAAACACTCTCTTTTATCAGGTTTGTAACATTTTATTAGCTTGGGTGATTATATATTCCATAAAAGTCAAGAGGGACAAGGGATTTGTTAATTTTTTGTTCAAATCACACCCATAAGCCATTTCAAAACTAAATTTCCGACAAAAGATTAGCAATCCTGCAAACAGAATATAACTTCTTTGAGGATATTAACAAATGTATTTTCGTATATCCAAACAAGGTTGTTCACATAACAGTTTCAAGTAATTTCGCATCAATTGATATTTTAGGGACTAAGATATAAACACGTTAACGTTCTTGGTAAATTTCAGACTCAAATAAAACCTCATCTTACTGTCCAAACAGCAACAATAAAAAATCCTAATATACTAACGTTTGTAGCACTTTTGTTTTCGGTGTTTTCGAATTGATTATTGCTTATCTTTATAAGTTATAAGCACGTATCAAACCTATAGACTTCGTGGCATCTTTTCTACTTTTTACAATCTTTGAGCTCTCTTAACACCAAACTGTTCATTTTTTAATAGCGACAGCAACTAAGTTTACGAAAAGAGCCTTAGTAAATGCTGTCTTCGTATTAAATATTGCATTTCGCTCTAAGTGATAAGCACGTATCATACCTCTAGACTTCGTGGCATCTTTTCTACTTTTTACAATTTTTGAGCTCTCTTAACACCAAACTGTTCATTTTTTAATAGCGCTAGCAACTAAGTTTACGAAAAGAGCCTTAGTAAATGCTGTCTTCGTATTAAATATTGCTTATCGCTCTAAGTGATAAGCACGTATCAAACCTATAGACTTCGTGGCATCTTTTCTACTTTTTACAATCTTTGAGCTCTCTTAACACCAAACTGTTCATTTTTTAATAGCGACAGCAACTAAGTTTACGAAAAGAGCCTCTAGTTATAATGATGGTTAACTTTAAATAACGACAAACGAAAAACCATTCTCTAATGAGAATGGTCATAATTGTATCAAGCTATTCACTTTAAACTAAAGCAAATGATTATGAATCTTTATCTTCTTTTTCTTTTCCTGGCTTTTCTTCTTCAGCAGGAGCTTCCTCTTCTTTTTCTTTTTCTTCAGCTGGTGCTTCCTCTTCTTCTTCCTCTACTTCTTCTTCAGCTTCTTCCTGCTCTTCTTCAGGCAATGTTTCTTCTTTCTTTCCTTCAGAAGCCTCTAGATCCATATTTTCATCTTCATCTAACAATGAAGTGATTGGACTTCCAATTAAACTAATTGGATTAATGGCTTCGTCATTTTTACGGATCTCAAAATGCACGTGATTTTCTGCCTCACTATTTAAGAGACTTCTACCAGACTGTGCAATAACTTGCCCTTGTTCCACCATATCATTTTCTTGGACTTGGATATCAGCAAGTGATTGATATACAGTTACAATCCCATTTCCATGATCAATCTCTACAACATTACCAAGCGTTGAATCAACGCTAGTTCTTGTAACAGTTCCACTAGCAGAAGCAACTACATCAAAGACACTATTATCCTTCGTTACAATATCAATACCCTTGTTTGGAATATATTGATTGTCGTAGTATAACAGCGCTGCTTCTTGATCTGCGTCAGATGCATCGGCATCATAAAATTGCTTTTGAATTTCCATTTCTTCAACATTCGTCACTGGATACATAAAACTTTCAAGCGATTGAGTTACTGGTACAGAATCATCATCCACAAAGTAATCGGATTGCAATGATACATTATCAAGATCATATTGATCAGAATCTGCAACATTTTTGCTGTTTTGATACCAAAGGATAGCTGTTAGAATGATTGCTGCACTAGCAATATAAATTGCTGGAAGAACCCAACGACGTTTAAAAAATCGTTTCACTTTTGAGAATTTCTTTTCTTCTCTCATGAATTCATCACCTCAGCAACCATTTTGGGCACATTTTCATATTTTTATACAATCTTTTTATTTTTTTTTGTTTTAATATCCCCATTAAGTAAAAAATTATCCATAATAATTAAAAAAAGCCCTAAATTGGGCTTTTTTTATGCAAGAAAGCTGTCTTATCTGATTTTACGCACTCTCGTTTAGTAATTGTTCAGGATTAAATAACTAATTTTTTACGATAAAATTAGTTAAATAAGGCGTTGCATCACTAATTTGTGTTCCTTTGTAGTAGTGTGTAAGAATTTCCTGATAAGTTTTCCCTTCTTCAGCCATTCCGTTTGCGCCATATTGACTCATACCAACACCATGCCCATAGCCTTTTGTTGAGATGACAATTTGATCATTTTTACGTACCCATGTGAAATCTGATGAAGATAACCCTAATTGATCACGAACCTCTCTCCCTTTAAACGTTTTACCACTTATTTCTACGGTATCAACACGTTTACCAGGAGTTCTTGCAATAATTTTTCCTACTGTACCATCGCTCGGTAATTTTATGTTAAGTTTCTGTTCAAACTCAGCCACCGTCATCGTTACTTGATTATGAAATTTTGGAGAAGCTTCATCCCAAGGACTTGCTACACTTGTTAAATAGGGAAATGGATTTTCCCAATAATCCTCCGAGTTTTCTGTATACCCATTACTCGTTGAGAAAAAGGATGCTTCTATTGGGGTACTATCATAAGTTAATATTTGGCCGGCAGTTGAACGTACAGCCTCTTGAAACTTTTCCATCTTCCGTTCATAATCTACACCCCATAATTTCTTCAACTCATCTTTGCTTTTATATACTTGATGAAGTACCATATCTGTAACATCGGCACCCTCTGGTACTCCAACCGCTTGCCCACCTATCATCTTTTTAACTATATAAGTTCTCGCACTTAAACTCTGTGCTTTTAAAGCCTCTAGTTCAAAATCTGCAGGCATTTCTGATGCTAGAACTCCAACAACATATTCTTCAAGAGGGACATGCTCGATCGTTTTAGCTTGACTACGATAGACAGCCACTTCCACTTCGGAATTTAATGTGTTCGTAGTTAAGTTGGGAGAGGATTCCGGCTTCGATTCTTCAATGAGTTTCCCACCTTCCTTAGCTGAGAAAGGGAAAACTAACAATGAGGGGATTACAATAATCATGGCAAATAGTACAGAAATTAGTATAACTAGTGGTTTTACTTGTTTCATCGCTTCAAGCCTCCAAATAGATTTTTTGTGTAGTTCATAAGATTCTCAAAACCACACTTCTATATATGCTTATGGAGGTGGACAACCTTTTATGATAAGAATGTGAGACCTAACTACTGTAGCTTATCTCTGGAAAACAGCTTTTTTTCGAAAATATTAAAACCCATTCGCTTTAACTACTAATATAGCGAATGGGTTTTAGTTACTTGATTAAGAAAAAAAGTATATTTACTGTTAAGTGGCCGTTTGGCTTGCACGGATAATAAATGTTTTATTTTCTATACTTTCTAAAGAAAATGAATTACCAATACCATCAATCACATCAATTACTATTTGTAAATGTTCCCAATAAGAGAAGTTGGACCTATGCATATAATAGGGAACACCTAATATTTCACCTACTTGTATATCTCTGCTCCCGAGATAAAAATCATCCGATTTCATACAAATTGGCGAAGTTCCATCACAACAACCTTCTGAATGAACAAATATAAGTTTACCGTGTTGTTCTTGTAATTGTTTAATTAATGCTTTAGCAGGTTCAGTTGCAATAACTTTTTCCATTTTAGAAAAAGCCCATTGAACCTTTGTTATAACCAACTAAAATATTTTTTGTTTGTTGATAGTGATTTAACATCATCAAGTGATTTTCGCGTCCAATACCTGATTGCTTGTAACCACCGAAAGCAGCGTGAGCTGGATATTGGTGATATGTATTTGTCCAAACACGCCCCGCTTCAATTGCACGACCTGCACGATAAGCAGTTTCACCGTTACGAGACCAAACACCCGCACCAAGGCCGTATAATGTATCGTTAGCAATTTCAATTGCTTCATCAAAATCTTTGAACGTTGTTACTGATAACACAGGGCCAAAAATTTCTTCTTGGAAGATGCGCATTTTGTTATGACCTTTAAACACAGTTGGTTCTACATAGTAACCTTCTTTAAGATCGCCTTCAAATTTGTTTTGGTGACCACCAATTAAGAGTTCTGCACCTTCTTTATTACCAATCTCAAGGTAAGAAAGGATTTTATCTAACTGTTGTTGAGAAGCTTGTGCACCCATCATTGTTTCAGTATCTAGTGGATTACCTACTTTGATAGCTTTAACACGTTCTAAAGCTCGCTCCATAAATTTATCATAAATAGATTCATGAATTAATGCACGCGAAGGACAAGTACAAACTTCACCTTGGTTTAAAGCGAATAATACAAAACCTTCAATTGTTTTGTCTAAATAATCATCATCTGCATCCATTACATCAGCGAAGAAGATATTAGGTGATTTACCACCTAGCTCTAATGTTACAGGAATAATATTCTCTGTTGCGTATTGCATTATAGAACGTCCTACTGCTGTTGAACCAGTGAAAGCAATTTTAGCAATACGTGGATTTGTTGCTAGTGGCTTTCCTACTTCTAAACCAGTACCTTGGACAACGTTTAATACACCTTTTGGTAGTATATCTTGAATTAGTTCAAGTAACACACAAATAGAAGCTGGTGTTTGCTCTGCTGGTTTTAGCACGATAGTGTTTCCAGCTGCAAGTGCAGGTGCTATTTTCCAAGACGCCATTAGAAGCGGAAAGTTCCAAGGAATAATTTGACCAACTACACCAATTGGCTCATGGAAGTGATATGCAACTGTATCTTCGTTAAGTTCACTAATACCGCCTTCTTGTGCACGAATAACGCCAGCAAAATAACGGAAGTGATCAATAACTAAAGGAAGGTCAGCATTTAATGTTTCACGAACCGCTTTACCATTATCCCAAGTTTCGGCTACAGCTAACATTTCTAAGTTTTCTTCAATTCGATCAGCAACTTTATTTAAAATAACAGCACGTTCAGCAACAGATGTTTTACCCCAAGCGTCTTTTGCAGCGTGAGCGGCATCAAGTGCTAATTCAACATCTTCTGATGAAGAACGTGGAACAGCTGTAAATATCTTTCCGGTTACTGGAGAGATTACGTCTAGGTATTGACCTTTAACTGGAGCAACCCATTCCCCTCCGATGAAATTTTGATATTGTGCTTTAAAATTCACTAAAGCGCTTTCATTGTTTGGATTTGAATAAATCATTGTGTAATTCCCCCCAAAATTGTTGTCTATTTATTCTTTATTTACGGTATTTGTCACAATTTTGACAAATTTAGCCTTGAAGAACTATCATATTATTTTTTTGGAGGTATTACAAGCATGTTTTTCAAAAAAAATTTCCAAGAATAAAAAATTTTGTTATGGAATTAATTTCATACATATAAGTAAGTTAGAGTTCAATATATATTGAATGAAGTAAAAGGGATATGAGTGATTGCTTTGTTTCTTTCAAAGTTCTAAATTGAATGAAGAAAGCGAGGGTTAATTAACGTTAGAAAATTTCCTGGTATTTTTTAATGCATTAATATTACGGTATTTATAAATATTATTTTTTTTAAGAAATTACTTTGGAGTTATTGAGGCCCTAGGAAACGTAAGTTTAAAGCAAAGAGGCCTGATCTCCACCGCTTTAATCTTGTATAGCGGTGGAGGTCAGGCCCCTTTATGTTGTTAAGTTGCTTGTTGGTTATATTCTGCTGTGAATTGGTCTGTTTGAACTGTTACACGTTCAATATCAGCTCCAAGGCCTGTTAATTTCTCATGAAAGCTTACATAGCCACGATCTAAGTGTTTAAGCTCAGTAACCCTTGTATGCCCTTTAGCAGCTAATCCAGCTAAAATGAGAGCCGCTGCTGCACGAAGATCTGTAGCAGCTACTTCTGCCCCTTGTAAATCAGAACGACCGTTAATAATAACTGAACGTCCTTCAATCTTAATATTACCATTCATCCGACGAAATTCCTCTACATGCATAAAACGGTTTTCAAAAACAGTTTCAGTGATCATACTAGTGCCTTCTGCACATAACAGTAATGACATCATCTGTGACTGCATATCTGTTGGAAATCCGGGATGAGGCATCGTTTTTAGATCTACAGCTTTTAACGTTTGAGGACCAACTACTCGTATGCCATCATGCTCCTCAGTAATCGTTACGCCCATTTCTTCCATCTTTGCTATTAATGAGCTTAAATGTTCCGGTACTGCTCCTTGTACGTATACATCACCGCCAGTAATTGCAGCTGCTACCATAAAAGTACCCGCTTCAATTCTATCTGGAATCACTTGATGTGTTGTTCCATATAACGTTTTTACACCTTCGACACGAATCGTACCAGTTCCAGCACCACGTACTTTTGCACCCATTTTATTTAAAAAGTTTGCTAAATCAACAATTTCTGGTTCTTTTGCACAATTCTCTATAATCGTTGTTCCTTCAGCTAACGTAGCTGCCATCAAAATATTTTCTGTAGCACCTACACTAGGGAAATCTAGGTATATTTTTGCACCTTGTAGTTTTCCATCTACCTTTGCATCAATATATCCATTACCAACCTTTACAGTTGCTCCCATCGCTTCGAAGCCTTTTAAATGTTGATCAATTGGTCTTGATCCAATTGCACAACCACCTGGTAAAGCAATTTTCGCTTGACCGTTTCTCGCTAATAACGATCCCATTACTAATACAGAAGCCCTCATTTTTCGAACATATTCAAATGGTGCTTCTATCGTTAACTCTCTAGATGCATCAACTATAATTTGATTATTATTAAATGTTACGTCAGCATTTAAATAACGTAACACTTCATTCACCGTGTATACATCGGAGAGCTCAGGTACATCACTTATTATACTTTTTCCTTCACTCGCTAATAAAGATGCAGCGATTACAGGTAAAACGGCATTTTTTGCACCTTCTACTTTAACCGTACCACTTAACCTTTTTCCGCCACGGACGATGATTTTTTCCAAGGTATATTCCCCTCCGCGTCCATTTTCTATATAATATTAATATTCAGATGTTATGATAGGTGTTCCAACTACAACGTTAGTCCTCCCACCTAACCCTGTACTACGCAAGGCTATTTGTATATTGATCGGTTCAGTTTTTGTTGGAATAATATCTTTCCAATCATCAGTATATGCAGAAATTGAGACAAATGTCTCTTCGTTCAATGCCTCAATTGCTCTAGCATTAAATTGTTGTAGTAATTTGTCCGCTCGTTTATACAAAACCTCTTCAATCTTATCATTTAAATAGCCCTTGATACAAGTAAAAATTGTGACATCATCAGTAAAAATGTCAGCTATCCTGTTTTTTGTTGTGCCATTTACACTAGTCCAATCGGTGTGATTTCCTTTCACTTCATAAAATAGGTATGAATACCGATGTCCATTGTCATATGATGAGATGAGCTTTACAACTTCTGTTTGGTTTTTATCAAAATGCTCGAATGTACCAACAGCTTCCCATTTATTTGAACTTTTAGAAATATTCCAATTAAAGCTGTCAGTCTTCTCCTTAAGCTCCTCTATCCGTTGTTCAAATTCCACCTGATCACTGATTTCTAATGCCTGTCTACTATAGAGGCTCCATTCTTCAATCGTAATATGATTATTTTCGTATACATTTGCAATTTCCTCTAGTTTATTTACGTACTCATCTGCACTAGTCATCGAATTTCCATAAATACTTAGTAAAATCACTACAATAAGTAACATACATATTTTATGAAGCTTATTTTTCATCTCTCGCCACTTCCTCTCCTTATTTTCATTGTTGCCACATCAACGCAGTTCATACTTGGAAAAACTCGTCATCTTTAGACAAGAAAATAAGTGAAGGAAAGAATGCAAATACTATACTCAGCATATTGGTTACTAATAAGTCAAACGCATAAGCAATAAGTAGCATTTTTATAACATTGATCACAACTTAGTCATAGTTTTGCGGAATGAGCCTTAACTAATTCATTTAATTTCGTGAGTGAGAGCTCATACTGTCTCTTTTTAAAATTCCCAGAATGTTGTAGGTTGAGGGATACCAATATTTTTGAGGCAATCGATATGGAAGGTAGCTGAAGAAATTCACGTAATTGTTTGTTAGAAATTATTGGGCTAATGAGGAGATAAAAATCTTTTAAAGAATAAATATGAGCATTTTGAATGTTCGATTTACATACGGGACAATACCAAGCACCTCGTTGTCGATGTAACGGAAGGGTAGAGCATATTGGACAATGGGCTCCTGTAATAATCTCAGAGGAATGAATTTGAAATTTTTGTAACACACCTGGATATGCTGGAGAATGATGTTGTACGAGCAGTTGGATGATTTTGTTAAGTTCACTCTTAGTTAATATTTCTTCTTTATATATGGAAGCTAGATCGTTTAGTTTGGTTGGGAGTGATGCAGCGTGGATCACTTTGAGAGAGGTTTCCTTAAAATGGGAAGTGTTTTTTATAATTGTTGAAGGTTTGCTTATGACGATGAGTGATAGAACTGGTATAGATGTATATTTATACTTCGTTAACAAATTTTTCAGTTGACTTTCTTGCCTACTAGTTTGTAAAAAGGGGTCAGGAAATGCCTCTTCGTTTCCATCTAATTCTCGAATCAACTGGTGAAAGGTTCGGTCGAATGTGAGTGTGCCAGAGATGTTCTTCACTTCAATAATTAAAATAAAACATGCCGATATGATGAGTGTATCTAGCTGAAAATAACGGTTTTCACTATCAGGAATTCTTAAATCATGAATTATGAAATACTTATCATTTGGGAGAAAGTCAAAATGATAATCAAGCGACTTCTCTCCTCGATATCCAGCATAAGCTTTTGCTAATTCTTCACTAAGCAGCTCTTTTTTAGAGTGTGTAGGTGGCAACCGTCTTAATAAAGCCTCTAATAGTTCTATCTTAGGTGGGATTTGCCTTTCTTTTCTGATCATTCCATCACCTCATATTATTTTTTTGAAGAATTCTCCACCTTTTACTCGTTCTCCTTTAATTTTCTTACATTCTTTTAATTAACTTAACAACAATAGAAGCTGTATTGTCCAAATTTGTGTTTTACTGTCCAATCTTGGTGTTTTACTGTCCAAACTAAGTCTTTTACTGTCCAATCTTAGCCTTTTACTGTCCAAATTATGTGTTTTACTATCCTAACTTGGTTTTTCTGTCCTAACTGTGTTCTTTTCTGTCAAAACCGTACGTGATACTATGCAAAGTTCACTCTAGGCAGTTTTAAGCACAAATTTAGCTAAATAAGGTGGTAATTTGCTTCGACCAGAAAAGGTAGTCTAAAAAGAAGTTGCTAATGGTTGAACCGATTGCAATAGTAATTAAAATAAATAATGTCCGAGCTTGGATTACCCGATTTTTTTTAAAAATCTTTTCATAATTTAGCGATTGTAGTGCCCACCATGTAATCGTAATAAATATCAAATGTGATAGGATGCTAACAAGTGCATCTATACCATAATTTGTCATAATTATATACCTCCCATCATAGATTGCCAATAAATCTCCTTTACTTGAAAAGCTATTCCGTTCATCGCATTTCCTTTAGAGTCACTGAGTCTTCCCACAAAAAGGAGAGGTAGCATTGTCCACCTCTCCTTCTATCTTATCAATAAACCTCTATATTTGTGAATTCAAATGACCAATGAAAGCTACGCCAGTAACTGCGCTGTGTTTACTATTACCCCACATGCTTTCAATGTCTCATTCCTATATAAGAGCTATAAAACTCTCAACTAGCGTACAAAATCATTAAAATAATTAAAAGTATCGTATAAAAAGTCAAATGCAATGCCAGGCAGTATCCCTAGAAGGATTGTACCAATTGCACAAATGACGATAACAGCTATGACACCGAAAGAGACGTTAAATGCACCTTGCGATGGCGCAGGGCGAAAGAACATTTGCGTCAATATGCCGAAGTAATAGAAATAAGATATGACAGTTGTCACGATTAAAATCGATGCGAGTACGTAATGGCTAGGAACAGAAGCAAATGCGCTTATAAATATATTTAGCTTCCCAATAAATCCTGCTGTTCCAGGAATACCTGCAAGCGATAATATAAAGATGGTCATCGTCACTGCTAACAGCGGTGAACGTTTATATAGCCCAGCAAACTGGCTTATATCCTCAGAACCAGATTTATCAGTGATAAGTTGCAATACTGCAAATGCCCCTAAATTCATTAGTAAATACGCAGCTAAGTAAAACCAAATGGTGTCAATCATAAATGGTGAGAGCGTGACAAAAGCTACTAATACGTACCCAGCATGAGCGATACTAGAGTAGGCAAGCATACGTTTAACATTTCTTTGTTTTAACGCAATGGTATTACCAATAATCATCGATGCTCCTGCTAAGAATGCAATGTAATCTTGCATTTCGAAAAACATCCAATTCCCACTTGTTCCTCCTGCTGGTGTTTGTGGAAAAATGGACAAGAACAAGCGCATAATAATAACAAAGCCAGCAGTTTTTGATACTACACTTAAAAATGCAGTAACTGGTGTAGGTGCCCCTTGATAGACATCTGGTGCCCACATATGAAAAGGTGCAGCTGCTAGTTTAAACGCCAAGCCAACGAACATAATTAAAAATGCCAATGATAACATGTATTGCATGTTCGTATCATAAATTGTTGAAAGCTGGTATGCAATTTCAATTACATTTGTAGTACCTGTTAATCCATAAATATAACTCATTCCAAACAACGTTAACGCTGTAGCAATTCCACCATTCACTACATATTTCATCGCTGATTCATTTGATTGCTGATTCTTTTTGCGTACTCCTGCTAAAATATATGATGAAATAGAGAGTAATTCAAGGCCGACAAATAGTGTAATCATATCTCCACTTGAAGTCATAATCATAGCACCTAGTAGTGCAGTTAAAAATAAATAATAGAATTCACCACGGTATTCTAGCTTATCTTTTGGCTGATAGCTCATTGAAAGCAACAACACTAAGCCGGCACCTACTAGCAATAATAGCTTAAATGCTTTACCGAAAGAATCAAGTCGATACGTATCATATAAAATGGATGTCACTTCTTTATCAAATGACCCTACTAAAAAGATAATAGCAACGACAATCCCAGCAATGCCTAACCACGCGAGTGGCTTACGACTTTTATTTTGTCCCATAAACAAATCTATTAGTGAAAGAAGGGTTGCAACACCGAGGATGACGAACTCTGGTGCCATAATTCCCCATTCGTAACTAAGCAAAGTATCGAGATCCATCCCGCTCACCCTCCTATTCCTAACATAATAGTCTCAATAGTTGATTTTAACGGCTCTGATAGAACAGTTGGGTATACACCTATTAAGATAATAAAACCGAGTAATACAAGCGCAGGAACCATTTCTACTGCTTTGAAATCAGCTAGTTTCCCATATGATTGCTTTGCAGTTCCAAATGTTACTTGCAACACTGCTCGTAGTAAATAAGCTGCTGTCAAAATAATACCAAGTGCCCCTATTGCTGCAATGACAGGCATTTCTTTAAATAAACCAGCAAATGCCATGAATTCACTAACGAACCCTGACATGCCAGGTAATCCTAATGATGCCATTGCTCCTGCAAGTAAGAACCCAGCTGTTAATGGCATCGCCTTCGCTAAACCACCAAGCTTGTCAATCGATGAAGTGTTGACACGTTCATACATGACACCTATGAGGAAGAACAACAATGCTGAAATTAAGCCGTGTGATACGACTTGAAAAATCGCACCTTGAACGCCAGCCTCATTTAATGCAGCTAGTCCGATTAACACAATTCCCATATGTGAAATACTTGAATAAGCGAGTACCATTTTTAAGTCAGTTTGAATAAGTGCTAAAAATGCACCATATAACAGGTTAATGACACCTAATATCGCTAACCATATTGCTATTGATTCAAACTCGTTCGGGAATAACCCCATACCAAACCGAATGAGACCGAAAGCACCTATTTTTAATAGGACGCCTGAGTGAAGCATTACAATGGCTGGTGGTGCTTGGACGTGTACACGTAGCATCCAACTATGTAACGGAAATATAGGTAGCTTCACGCCAAATGCAACAATAAGTGCAATGAGTAACCCATAACGAAGTTGTTCAGAAACTGGAAAGAAAAATTGAATTTGATCGACAGGGTAGCTTAAGGCAACCTTAAGATCATCAAAATTGGCTGTTCCGGTTTTCGCAAATAAGATAACGATAACGATTAATAGGATAGCTGAACCAATCCCATTATAGATTAAGAAGCTGAACGCAGCTTTTTCTTTGGCAAAATAGCCCCACTTTCCAATAAGGAAAAACATTGGTATAAGCGTTACTTCGAAGAAAATAAAGAATAAGATAAGGTTCCCAGCAGCAAAAACGCCGAGCATTCCAATTTCTAGTAACAGGAAAAGCATGAAATAGCCTTTCCATTCTTTTTTAATATGAATAGACGCAATCGCTGCTAGTGTCGAAAGGACTGTTGTAAGTACGATCATGACGAGTGCTAGACCGTCGAGACTCAGCTCATAATCAATTCTCCAAGCAAATTCAGGTAACCCTGGAAACTGACCTAAATGAATCCATTCATATTTTTCTGCATATTGACTTAAAGCTTCACCAGTTACATATTTCACAAAAACAATGAGTGATAAGCATAGTGCAGGTAATGTTGCTAAAAAACCTACAAGCTTTATTTGCTTCTCTTGCGTTTTAGGAATCATCATGAGAAGAATAATTCCTAGTAATGGGGAGAATATTAATAGTGATAAATAGAAAGATGCGTTCATCCGATATACCCCCCTGTCAAAGCAAAGATCACTAATAAGATTGCTAAACCAATAATAGTCACTGCACCATACATTTGAATCTGACCATTTTGTAGCTTGGACCCTATTCTACCTATGCTTTGTGTAAATAATGCAATTCCATTCACTATACCTTCAATGATAAATTTCTCAATATATTTCATAAATAAGCTAATCACTTTAGTTGTGTAAACAACCGTTGCTTGATAAAACTCATCTACGTAATATTTATTTAACAAAATGTTATATACAATCGATTCACGTGAAGAGAAGGTATCCCTTGCAAGTGATTTTTTCCCATACATTAAATATGCTAGAAAAATACCGGCAAATGAAACGACCGTTGCCACAATCATAATCCATGATGGGGCTTTAACATGTGCAGCTTCCAAGTATTCATTTCCTTCTGCCAACCAATCACCTAAGAACGTTCCAAACCAAGGTGTATTTATATATCCAGCTACAATCGCTAAAATAGCTAACACAATCATCGGAAACGTCATCGATAATGGTGACTCGTGTACCTCTTTCGTAGTTCCATTTTGTTTTCCTGTAAATACTAAAAAGAATAACCGGAACATATAAAATGCTGTGAAGAATGCTGCAATGACAGCGATCCAAAACAATACATAATTGCCATGAGTCCATGCTGAAACTAAAATTTCTTCTTTACTGAAAAAACCAGAAAATAACGGTACACCGCTAATTGCTAACGTACCAATTAAAAATAACGGACCTGTAAGACGCAGCTTTTTCCATAAACCGCCCATCTCATTGATGTTCTGCGTATGAACTGCGTGAATGACACTACCAGCTGCTAAGAATAGCAATGCCTTAAAAAATGCATGTGTCGTCAGGTGAAATACCCCAGCGACATAGCCCGCAGTGCCTAGCGCAAGCATCATATATCCTAACTGACTAACCGTTGAATAAGCTAACACTCGTTTAATATCCGTTTGAACTAGTCCGATCGATGCCGCAAATATCGCTGTAAAGCCACCAACTATTGCAACTGTTGTCAATGCTGTTTCACTTGCAGTAAACAAAGGAAACATCGAAGCAACTAAATATACCCCTGCAGCTACCATCGTTGCCGCATGTATAAGTGCGGATACAGGTGTCGGACCTTCCATTGCATCAGGGAGCCATGAATGTAATGGAAACTGACCTGACTTACCCATTGCACCAATAAAAATTAAAATAGCTGTTAAAGTAATCATTTCCATAGGTATCACATTTGTTGATACTGCATGGAAAATTTCATCATATTCAAAGCTACCGACCTGCCAAAATAATAGAATCATACCAATGAATAATCCTACATCACCGATTCTAGTCATGATAAACGCTTTTTTGGCAGCTGCTTTCGCATCCTCTTTATAAAAATAAAAACCGATTAATAAGAAAGATCCCACACCAACTAACTCCCAAAATACATATGTTTGAAGTAGGTTTGGTGAGATCACTAATCCTAGCATAGAAAATGTAAATAACCCTAGATATGCATAAAATACTGAAAACCGTTCATCTCCATGCATATATCCCTTTGAATAAAGGTGTACAAGAAAACTGACAAGCGTTACTACTACTAGCATTAGTGCATTTAATTGATTGATTTCAAATCCCGCTGTTAAGTTGATATTCCCAATCGTAAGCCATGTACCTTCTTGCTTAAATGTTGGTTCACTCAGCCGTTCAACCAATACGAAAATTGCCAATGTGAAAGATACCAACGTCATGAGAATACCTACATATGCACTCCCCTCCTTTAAACGCTTACCAAATAGGAGAAGAATCACAAAAGAAACTAACGGGAAAAGCGGTATTAACCATGCATATTCCATCATCGTATCACGATCCCCTTTTTTTAGTCAGTGAAGATAAACTGTCCATTAATGCTTCATCGAATCCATTTCGTCAATGTTAACTGTCTTACGATTACGATATAGCGCCATTAATATAGCTAAACCAACCGCGGCTTCTGCTGCAGCAATAGTTATCGTAAAAAGGGAAAAGATTTGACCAGTAATATTTGGATTGACTCCAAATTTACTAAATGCTACTAAATTTATATTTACAGCATTGAGCATTAGCTCAATCGAAATGAGCACAATGACCATATTTTTTTTCGTCAGCGCACCATACAAGCCTAAGCAGAATAAAAACAACGCTAATAATAAATAACCAGCTAAAGGAGTTGAACTCATTTATTGTCCGCCTCCTCATCATCTTTTTTTGCTAAAATAATAGCCCCAATGAGTGCTACAAGCAAAAGAACAGACATTAATTCAAACGGTATAACAAATTTAGAATAAAGGGCTATACCTATCTGCTTTGTGTTTTCTACATGTAACGTAGTCGCTTGTTGACCGAAATCAAGATTAACAATTCCTAGCATGACTACGATTCCAAAAGCTATGACACCCAATAAGGTAAGAAGCTTACGGAGCATGCTTGCCTTAGAGTCACCCGTTTCATCATTATGACGTGTCAGCATAATACCAAATAACATAATAATCGTAATTGCACCAGAGTATATTAATATTTGAACAGCCGCTACAAATTCTGCAGACAACAGGACATAAACACCAGCAATACTAATAAACGTAAACACAAGTGAAATGACCATGTGTACTACCTTTGTTAGAGACAACATGAGGATACTGCCAATTATAGCGATTAGTGAAAGTACTATTAGTGCTATAAATTCACCGCTCATGCTTTATTCTCCTTTCGAATGTTTTGGTCATTCTCATCTAACCACTCTAGATTTTTAAATAGCTCATCACGACTGTACTCAGCAAGCTCAAAGTTGTTGGTCATGACTATTGCTTCAGTCGGACAAACTTCCGTGCATAAATCGCATAAAATACAAATTTCAAAATTAATATCATAAGTATCGATGATTTTCCCTTTTTTATTTGGATCAGGATGCTTCTTACCAGTCAGCCTAATGCAATCAGTCGGGCATATATTTGCACACTGGTTACAAACGATACATTTTTCAGGATAGAATTTTTGTATTCCTCGAAAACGATCAGGAAGTGGTAATGATTCATTCGGATAATCATACGTAACCTTCTTCTTCGTTACACTATTTAGGGTATATTTTAATCCTTTTGCTAAACCTAGCATGTACCCAACCCCTTATTTTTTATTGACATATTACTAATGAGGATGTTCCTCTAAAAGTAGTTAATAATTTCCTTAATTACAGCTGTAATAAATATATTTGCAAGTGCAACAGGTAGTAACACCTTCCAGCCAAATTCCATTAGATGGTCTGCTCGTACACGTGGAAATGCAACACGGAACCAAATAAGTAAAAACACTACGAAGCTAAACTTTAAAGCAAACCAAACCGCTCCAGGAATAAAATCAAGGAACATGATCGGATGCCATCCACCTAAAAATAATACAGTTATAAGTGAAGCCATCGCAAAAAAGTAAACATATTCAGCTAGCATGAAAAATGCCCAGCGAAACCCTGAATATTCGACGTGGTAACCTGCGATAATTTCCGACTCTGCCTCTGGTAAATCAAAAGGAACACGATTCAACTCTGCAACAGCAGCAATTAAAAAGACGACAAAACCAATTGGTTGCCTAAATATATTCCACCAAGTTTCTTGACCTTGCACGATATCATTTAAATTTAAGCTTCCTGTTAAGAAGATGACCCCTAATACTGACATCACAAGTGGAATCTCGTAAGAAATCATCTGTGCAGCGGCACGCATACTACCTAATAATGCATATTTGTTGTTTGATGCCCAACCACCAGTCACAACCCCAATTGTCGTTAAGCCAGATATAGCAATGTAATACAATAATCCAACACCAATATCTGCAAATTGGAATGCATCCGTGAATGGCATCGTTGCCAACACCATAAATGCAGGAGCAAAAGCAATGATTGGAGCAATTAAAAATAGTGGTCTATCAGCATTCTTAGTTACGACATCTTCTTTTAATAACAGCTTAAGAACATCTGCAACAGTTTGTAGTAAGCCCCAACGGCCCCCTACTTGGTTCGGACCTATACGTCCCTGCATAAATCCCATTACTTTCCTCTCTGCTAAGATGCCATATGTAACAAATCCTAGTACTACAAATAAAAATAGCGTACCCAATCCTAAAAAAATGGTCAGGTTTCCGACAGTTGGTGAGGAATGCAATAAGTCTTGCATCATTACCCATCTACCTCCCCAAGAACAATATCAACTGCTCCTAAAATAACAATTAAATTCGCCATATTTTCCCCTTTTAATAATTTTGAGAGGATTTGCAAATTATAAAATGAAGGACGACGGAATTTTAAACGATACGGCTCCTTCTTACCGTCACTTGCAATGTAACAGCCTATTTCTCCACGAGGTGATTCGATTCTCACATACGCTTCACCTTTCGGAGCTTTGATAATTCTAGGTACTTTCGCCAATATTGGACCATCATTTGGGAACTGCTCACAAGCTTGTTCGATTATTTTTAATGACTCTTCAATTTCTTCTAAGCGGCAGAAATAACGTGCTAATGCATCGCCTTCTTCTCGAACAGGTACACCAAAATCAAACCTATCATAGATTGAATATGGCTCGTCTTTTCGTAGGTCCCATTTAACGCCCGTACAGCGTAAGTTTACTCCGCTTAAAGAATATGCAAGTGCATCTTCCTTCGTATAAGTTCCTACACCTTTTACACGAGTCATAAAGATCTCGTTTCCAGTGACGAGGTCATGGTACCCTTTAAGCTGTTCACGCATGTATGGAACAAACTCTTCTACCTTTTGAATCCAACCTTCTGGTGCATCCCACTTGACACCGCCTACCCTCATATAATTAAAGGTAAGTCTAGCACCTGAAAGCTCGTTTAGCAGATTAATAATCATTTCACGTTCTCTAAATGCATAAAGAAACGGACTGACTGCACCGATATCTAGTAAATATGTTCCCCACCAGACGAGATGACTAGCGATACGTCCAAGCTCCATCGCCAATACTCTTAAGTATTCAGCTCGTTCAGGTACTTCAAGCCCCATCATTGTTTCAACTGAATGACATAAGACGTAATTATTCGTCATTGCTGATAAATAATCCATTCTATCAGTAAATGGGATGATTTGCGTATATTGTAAGTCCTCTGCAAGTTTTTCTGTTCCACGGTGAAGATAACCAATTACTGGTGTCGCTTCCGTTATGATTTCACCATCTATTTTGACCACAAGCCGAAATACACCATGTGTACTTGGATGCTGCGGTCCAACGTTAAGGAGCATTTCTTCTGTTCGAATCATCAGTTAAACCTCCACATCATACGGTTCGTAGTCTTTTCTAAGCGGGTATCCAACCCAATCCTCTGCAAGTAAAATGCGCGCTAAGTTAGGATGACCTTTAAAATTGATGCCTAATAAGTCATAAGCTTCCCGTTCAGGCCAATTCGCTCCTTCCCATAATGGTTGCAGCGAATCAATAATTGGTTCCTCACGATCTATTTTGACCTTTAAGGCAACAGTTTGCCGATTAATATATGAGTATAAATGCACATAAACTTCCATATGCGAAACAAAATCTGTTCCGTGTATATTCGATAAATAGTCAAAGCTTAACTGTTCATTATATTTTAGGAATTCTGCTATTTTAAAATATGAGTCAGGTGTTGCTACTAGTGTTGGAACATCTTTTGAAAGCTCATTAATATATGAGTCTGACAAAACTTCCTTTCCAAGATGCTCTTCAATTACTTTTACATATTTATCGAGATAAGGTTGGTTTTGAGATGGTTTTTTCTCTACTGTTTGATCTGACTCTGTTGCACCACTTGCTTTTGCTTTTGCTGCAGCGGCAGCCTTCGCTTTTGCCTTTGCTGCTGCAATCGCTTTCGCTTTTGCTGCTGCGGCATCATCATTTTCTACTTTCTCATTGCCACTATCCCTCTGTTGCTTTGCTAAAGCAGCGGCTTTTGCCTTTGCTGCTGCGGCGGCTTTTGCTTTTGCTGCGGCTGCCGCCTTTGCTTTCGCTTCATCACCTTCAGGAGCTTTTTCATTTTTTTCTTTTGCTTTTTGTTTGGCTAACGCAGCGGCTTTCGCTTTTGCTGCGGCAGCAGCTTTTGCTTTCGCTTCATCACCTTCAGAAGCTCTTTCGTTCTTTTCTTTTGCTTTTTGTTTAGCTAACGCAGCGGCTTTTGCCTTTGCTGCTGCGGCTGCCTTTTGCTTTTCAAGATCTGTTACATCATTAGAACTACTTGTAACCGCTTCCTTTTGTGCTGATTTTTCGCCCTCATTTTTTTGCTTTGCAATCTCTTTTTGTTTGGCTAATGCAGCGGCTTTTGCCTTCGCTGCTGCGCCTGCTTTTGCTTTAGCTACATCAATATTTGAATCACTTTCATTTTCTTCAAGACTAGCATCGTTAGCTTTCTTCTCTGCTAGCTTTTTTAATGCTAGCTCTTTAGCTTTTTTTGCAGCTTCCTTCTTTTGTTGATCAAGATCTTTGCTCATTTGCTACATCACCTTCTTCCCTGTCTTAGCTTCGTAGCGAATTTTTTCCTTTAATTTATTTATTCCATAAATAAGTGCTGCTGGATTTGGCGGACACCCAGGAATGTATACGTCAACAGGTACAATTTGGTCAACCCCTTTGACAACTGCATAAGACTTAACATATGGTCCTCCCGCTGTTGCACAAGACCCCATAGCTATTACCCACTTAGGTTCAGACATTTGATCGTATAATCTCTTAACGATTGGCGCCATTTTTTTTGTAACTGTCCCCGAAACAATCATGACATCAGATTGTCGTGGAGAGGTACGAAAAAAAGAGCCAAAACGGTCTAAGTCATAATGTGATGATCCAACACCCATCATTTCGATACCACAACAAGCGAGTCCCATCGTTAATGGCCATAAAGAATTACTTCTCGCCCAACCCTTCAATTGTTCAAGTGTTGTAAAAAATATATTGCGTTTTAATTCTTCCATTTCTTCTGCTGAAATGTTTTCTATGTTTAAATCCATTTTAACACCTTCTTCTTCCATGCATATATTAACCCGATTAATAACATAACGACAAAAATAAGCATTTCAATTAATGCAAAAATACCGAGTTTGTCATATGCAACTGCCCATGGGTATAAGAAAACTGTTTCAACATCAAAAATTACAAACATTAAGCCAAAAATATAATACCTTACGTTAAACTGCACACGTGAATCATGGAATGGTTCAATACCGCTTTCATAAGTCTTTTGCTTTTCACTGTTCGGTGCATGCGGCCGTAAAAACCGTCCTGCTGTTAATGCAACTACAGGTAACAAGACTCCTAGACATAGAAAAACGAATACGATTAAATAATTGTTGATGTATAAGTTAAATTGCTCCATGTTCCCCCTCCGTTTGTCGTGCCTTGTAATGAAAAAAATATTTTATTTAACCGTTAACATTATAGCAAATACCAATATTTGTGTCGATAAAGCATGGACGAAATATTGAATTTTCCATCAGCAACATTACTTAATTTTAAGCCTTTCGTCAATGACAAAAATCACAAATAAAAAGGCTTTCTGTATGATACAGAAAGCCTTTTTAATTAAAAGTGTTTATTCGTAACGTTCAAACGGTTAATCGCACGTTGAAGAGACATCTCAGCTCGTCTAAAGTCAACATCTGATTTTTGAGCTCTTAGACGTTGTTCAGCTCTTTCTTTTGCTGCTTTCGCACGTAACACATCAATATCAGATGCAACTTCCGCAGCTTGTGCAAGTATCGTTACTTTTTCAGGTCTAACTTCTAGAAAGCCTCCACTAACAGCCACAAGTTCAGTGTCGGTTCCCTTTTTTAGACGAACTACCCCAATTTGTAATGGAGCAACCATCGGAATATGACCAGGTAAAATACCAAGCTCTCCACTTTGAGCCTTTGCAATTACCATCTCCACATCTTCTTCTAAAACCGGGCCATCGGGAGTAACTACATGGACTTTAACCACTTTCATTTTATACCCTCCTAGGTCCCAATAATTATACTTCTACGCCCATTTCTTTCGCTTTTTCAACTACTTCTTCAATACGTCCTACTAAGCGGAACGCATCTTCAGGAAGGTTATCATACTTTCCTTCAAGGATCTCTTTAAATCCACGAACTGTTTCTTTAACTTGAACGTAAGAACCAGGTTGACCTGTAAATTGCTCGGCCACGTGGAAGTTTTGAGATAAGAAGAATTGAATACGGCGAGCACGATGAACGATTAATTTGTCTTCATCAGAAAGCTCATCCATTCCAAGGATCGCAATGATATCTTGTAATTCTTTATAACGCTGTAGCGTTGACTGTACTTGACGAGCAACTTCGTAGTGCTCTTCTCCAACAATTTCAGGTGCTAAAGCACGTGATGTTGATGCAAGTGGGTCAACCGCAGGGTAAATACCCATTTCTGAAAGTTTACGCTCAAGGTTTGTCGTTGCGTCTAAGTGAGCAAACGTCGTTGCTGGAGCTGGATCAGTATAGTCATCGGCAGGAACGTAAATTGCTTGGATCGAAGTTACAGAACCTACGCTTGTTGATGTAATACGCTCTTGAAGCTGACCCATTTCTGTTGCTAATGTTGGTTGATAACCAACGGCAGAAGGCATACGTCCAAGTAATGCTGATACCTCAGAACCTGCTTGAGTAAAGCGGAAGATGTTATCCATAAAGAATAACACGTCTTGTCCTTGGTCATCACGGAAATATTCAGCCATTGTTAAGCCTGTTAATGCAACACGCATACGTGCACCAGGAGGCTCATTCATCTGACCGAAAACCATTGCTGTTTTCTTAATAACGCCTGAATCAGTCATTTCATGGTATAAATCGTTACCTTCACGTGTACGCTCACCTACACCAGCGAATACTGAAATACCACCATGTTCTTGTGCGATATTATTGATTAATTCCTGAATTAAAACGGTTTTACCAACACCCGCTCCACCAAATAGGCCGATTTTTCCACCTTTAATGTACGGTGCTAATAAGTCAACTACTTTAATTCCCGTTTCTAAAATTTCTACTTCTGTAGACAGCTTCTCAAAAGACGGTGCTTGTCTGTGAATCGCATCACGACGAGCATCTTGTGGGATTGCTTCATCTAAATCAATGTTTTCACCTAGAACGTTAAATACACGTCCTAATGTAACATCACCAACAGGTACAGAAATTGCTGCTTCAGTATCAATTGCTTCTAATCCACGTACAAGTCCATCTGTAGATGACATTGCAATTGTACGTACAGAATCGTCTCCAAGGTGAAGAGCAACTTCTAATGTTAAGTTAATATCAACTTCATTTTCATTACGCGCTTTATGCTCAATTTTAAGGGCATTATAAATTTCAGGAAGATGGCCGTTATCAAATTTCACGTCAACAACCGGTCCCATTACTGAAAGAATGCGTCCTTTATTCATCGTTTTCCCTCCTAACTTGCTTGTGAAAATCTATGATCTTTCCTATTCAAGTGCAGATGCACCTGCAACAATCTCAGTAATCTCTTGAGTAATTGCAGCTTGACGAGCACGGTTGAATGATAGAGTAAGACCTTTAATAAGCTCGTTTGCATTATCCGTTGCATTTTTCATCGCAGTCATACGAGCTGCATGTTCCGCTGCCTTACCATCTAATAAGGCACCATAGATGAGACTTTCAGCATATTGAGGAAGCAACACTTCTAAAATATCTTCTTGTGATGGTTCAAATTCATAAGAAGAAAGCTTGCTCTCAGCTGCTATATCCGTTAATGGTAGTAGTTTCTTTTCTGTTACTTCGTGCTGGATTACACTAATAAAGTGATTATAGTACAAATACAACTCATCAAACGTACCATCTACAAAAGATTCAATTGTTTGACTAGCAATATCTTTAATTTCTGTAAAAGAAGGTTGATCTGCTAGGCCAACGATATGGGAATTTACCGGTATACCTCTCTTTAAAAAGAAATCACGACCGATACGACCTAGTGCAATGACAGCATACTCTTCAGTAGAGCTATGACGTTCTTGGATTTTTTGATATACAGAACGTAAGACATTACTATTGTATGCACCTGCAAGGCCACGATCAGAAGTAATGACAATATAGCCAGTCTTCTTCACAGGTCGGCTCATTAACATCGGATTGCTAACACCGGTACTACCTAATGCGATACTAGCTACAACCTCTTGAATTTTTTCCATGTATGGTACAAACGATTTTGCATTATTTTCAGCCCTATTTAATTTCGAAGCTGAAACCATCTCCATCGCTTTCGTAATTTGACTCGTTTTCTTCGTTGAGGTAATTCTCGTTTTTATATCACGTAAGGATGCCAAAGGTTCTCACCACCTTTTTAAGGTTGTTCAAAATAAAAATAAATTTTGTATAAATAGCGGCGATCGTATATTTACAAATGTAAGACCTCGCCGCTTAGCATCAATTATTCAGAAACAGCAAACGTCTTCTTGAAATCTTCAATAGCTGCATCAAAGTCAGCCTCTTCAGGAAGGTTTCCTGTTGAACGAATATGCTCAAATAACTCATTACGATTATGTTCAATCCAAGAGAAATATTCCTCTTCAAAACGTGAAATATCTGCTACTGGAATATTATCTAAGAATCCACGAGTTAATGCATATAGAATAGCTACTTGTTTTTCTACTTTTAGAGGTTTATGCAAACCTTGTTTTAATACTTCAACAGTACGTGCACCACGATTAAGCTTCGCTTGTGTTGCCTGATCAAGATCAGATCCGAATTGAGCGAAGGCTTCGAGCTCACGGTAAGACGCTAAGTCTAAGCGTAATGTACCTGATACTTTCCTCATCGCTTTCACCTGTGCAGATCCACCAACACGAGAAACTGATAAACCAGCATTCACGGCAGGTCGTACACCAGAGAAGAATAGATCAGATTGCAAGAATATTTGCCCATCTGTAATCGAAATTACGTTTGTAGGGATGTATGCTGACACGTCACCTGCTTGCGTCTCAATGAACGGAAGGGCTGTAATTGAGCCGCCACCTTTTGCATCACTTAATTTCGCAGCACGCTCTAATAAACGAGAGTGTAAATAGAATACGTCACCAGGATAAGCTTCACGACCTGGAGGACGGCGAAGTAATAGTGAAAGCTCACGATATGCAGAGGCTTGCTTCGTTAAATCATCATAAATAACGAGCACGTGCTTACCGTTATACATAAACTCCTCACCCATCGTTACTCCTGCATATGGCGCTAGGAATAATAAAGGTGCAGGTTGAGATGCAGATGCAGTCACAACGATTGTGTAATCTAATGCACCGTGCTTTCTTAATGTTTCAACAACACCACGAACAGTAGATTCTTTTTGCCCGATGGCTACATAAATACAAATCATATCTTGGTCTTGCTGGTTAAGAATTGTATCAATGGCAACCGCTGTTTTACCTGTTTGACGGTCTCCGATGATCAATTCACGTTGACCACGACCAATTGGAATAAGTGAGTCGATTGCTTTTATTCCTGTTTGTAAAGGTTCATGAACGGATTTACGATCCATTACTCCTGGAGCTGGGCTTTCAATAGGACGAGTTTTGTTTGATTCAATTGGTCCTAAACCATCGACAGGTTGACCAAGTGGATTCACGACACGACCGATTAATTCTTCTCCAACAGGAACTTCCATAATACGTCCTGTACGACGAACCTCGTCTCCTTCACGGATATCTCTGAAAGGTCCTAAAATAACGATACCTACGTTATTTTCTTCTAGATTTTGTGCCATTCCCATGACACCATTAGAAAATTCAACAAGCTCCCCAGCCATGGCATTATCGAGGCCATGCACACGTGCGATACCATCACCTACTTGGATAACTGTACCAACATCATTAACTTCAACTTCTGACTGATAATCTTCAATTTGTTTTTTCAACAGTGAACTAATTTCTTCAGCTTTGATGCTCATGAATTTCACCCCTATCTACGATCTATTTCCTACGAGCTGACGTTCAATACGCTCTAGCTTGCTGCTAACGCTCCCGTCATATATACGATTACCGATACGGATTTTAATGCCACCGATCAGTGTATGATCAACTATATTTTCAATATTAAGAGACTGCTTTCCAACCTTTGTCGCAAATACATTTGATAACGTATTTTTTTCTACATCCGATAAAGGCTTAACAGTAAATACCTTTGCATCTGCAACACCGCGCTCATCATTTGACAGTGATAAAAACTCATTCACTACATCAACAACGATGTTTAAGCGATGGCGTTCTACTAATAGAGAAAGCGTGTTCACCACGACTGAAGAAGCAGATTTGAAAGCCTCTTGTAGCGATGCCTTCTTCTTAGCAACAGATACCTTAGGGTGATGCAGAACAGAAAGAAACTGCTCATTGTCTGTAAACACTTGTTTTACGACGCGAAGTTCCTCACCAATCTCATCAAGGATATTCTGTTCCTTTGCTAATTGGAAAAGAGCCAGCGCATATCGTTTTGCTACGATTTCTTTGCTCATCGCCCTTCTCCTACTTCTTGAATGTAATCATTTATAAGTTTTTCTTGATCTTGTTCATTTAGTTCTTTTTCAATTACTTTCGATGCAATAAGAACTGATAACGATGCTACTTGTTCACGTAATGCAGCAATAGCTTGTTCTTTTTCTTGCTCAATTGCTTGAGTTGCAGACTCTTTTACACGTTCAGCTTCGATGCGGGCAGCATTAACGATATCGTTTTTCTGCTCCTCACCAATTTTCTTCGCACCTTCAATAAGTTCTTGTGCTTCTTTACGTGCATCTTTTAATAACTGACGTTGCTCTTCAAGAAGCTTCTGCGCTTCTTTGCTACTTTGTTCAGCAGTCGTAATTTCGTTTGCGATATGGTCTTCACGTTGTTTCATAATGCCCATTAGTGGACCCCATGCAAACTTCTTCAATAGCAATAATAGGATAAGGAAGATAACTAATTGTGCGAGAATATCTCCACCATTAAAAAGTGGCGTCTCACCGCCTTCTGCACCAGCTCCTGCTCCTAATACCAACATGTCCAATTTGAACATATCTTCGTTCACTCCCTTCAAGAGATTTCATGAAGACGCCCAAAAACCTAATGTCTTTGAACGATTGTATGTGTAAGAAAATTATAATTATATTATTTAAACAAAAGGAATGGCGAAGGTTCTTTGAACATGTTCTTCGCCATTACCCCACTAATCAAAGATCTACTATTATGAACCCATTACCATAAATGCGATAACAACAGCGATGATAGGAAGTGCCTCAACTAGTGCAACCCCAATGAACATTGTTGTTTGTAACATACCACGTGCTTCAGGCTGACGAGCCATTCCTTCAACTGTACGAGATACAATAAGACCGTTACCAATACCAGCACCTAGTGCTCCTAAACCAATTGCAATTGCTGCTGCTAATAAACCAACAGAACCTGTCATAATAAAAAGTCCTCCTTTAATTTGTGAAAGTAATAGTATGATTTAAAAAGATGTGTCCAAAAATTAATTTTGAACGAGTAGATTTATTTAATGGTCATGGCTCACTTTGTGTGCCAAATAAACCATTGTTAACATTGTAAAGATAAACGCTTGAATTGCACCAACGAATATACTGAAACCTTGCCAAGCTAACATAAGCGGAATTGAAGCTATAGTTCCAATAATTCCAGAACCGATACTTTCAAGGTACCCACTTGTAGCCAAACCAGCTAGTAACCCTAGAAGGATTTCACCTGCGAATATATTCCCATAAAGACGAAGACCCAGTGTTAATGTGTTAGCAAACTCTTCGATAATCTTAAATGGCAACATAAAAGGAAATGGTTTGATGAAGTCTCTTCCATATTCTTTTACACCTTTCATTTTCACACCATAATAATGTGACAATCCAACAACCATTATCGCTAATGTTAGCGTAACGACTGGATCAGCAGTCGGTGATTTCCACCATAGCTCACCATTTACTTGAACCGCAAATGGTAGACCTAACATATTGGCAACAATGATGTATAGGAATAACGTTAATCCTAACGTTAAAAATCTTCCACCTGTTTGCCAATCCATCGAGCTATTTATAATTCCTTTAATAAAGTCTACTACCCACTCGATGAAGTTCTGCTTACCTGTTGGTTTCATAGATAGTGAACGAGTGCAGATGACTGCGATAATAAATACAATTGTAGCAGTAACTAGCATCATTAATACGTTACTTAAATTAAAATAAAGGCCAAAAAATTCTGCAATTGGAGCTCCATGATTCATTTATTATTCACCTCTCTTCCCCGCGATGAATGAGTTGAAAAAAATAATCTATTATAATGACGATATAGATCGTCATTAATCCCAATATTGCTGAGTATAAATGAATCTTGTCTGGATATTGTAATGCAATATACACGACAAGTGCAGCTGAAGCCATCCGATTAAATGTTCCTAGCGAACGAACTTTAGTACCTTCTTTCACCGCTTTAGTAAACCGGTTTGACCTACGAACCATGATCCATAAATTATACAAACTTATTACTGTACCAAGTATCAGCCCTAAAAAAACCGATTGATATGGTGTGAACCCCCAACCTAACACGTAGATTGAAAGCAGAAATAATATGTATTTTCTATAACGTATAGACATTTGCTGCAAATCTTGCATAATTAGGAATCTCCCGAAAAATAGTGGTTGATCAGGCGCACCATAGCAAATACACCAGCTGCTAGTCCAATAAGAAGACCAATAATTAAAAACAATGGTGCCGTTTCCAATTTACTATCGATCCATCTTCCAGAAAAAATGCCAAATAAAACTGAACCTACTAGTTGCGAGAGAATGGTCGACATTAGTGCCATCGCTCGTAAAGGGTGTCGTTGGTTTTGACGCATTCCGACATAAACCTCACAATAATACTTTTCAAAACACCATTGAAAAATGTCTGAAAAGTCTTGTTTTTACCCGCTTGTAAGCCTTATTTTTTACATCCTTTGTAAGCATACAATAGCACATAGTCAATGTCAATCTGTTTGTTGTGAAATGTTCACATTACATAAGCCGACAAAATGTTATATTATTAGATTACACTATTTTTCGTTGTTAGCGATGTCTTCTATTATTACCATTGTTTCAAACGAATCCTCTCTCCCCTCTTTTTTGGCAAAGACAATTGCTTTATAAACACCTTCAGCTGGAACTTCATCAAACGATAATGTTTTTTCAAACAAACCTCGCTCTACATCCTCTTGCCAGTCTAAATATGTAATAAAGTGAAATGTATCAGGATCATATAAAGCTATAGCTAATTCTTCAGCTCCACCAGGCAAATATAGCTCATATTGATATGTAGCTGGTTCATCTCCAATTGTAAATTCAAAGCCCATCACCCTTGGATAATCCGGTTCATCTACTACAAAGAGATAGGGTAATGTGATACGTTTGTTATTTTCTCTTATGACAAATGTTCCTGTATATAAACCACCCTCAAACATATTTGGAGTAATATCAAATTTAACATCAATTCGCTTCTTCTGTTTAGGCTGTAAAGTAAAGGACATAGGCAAACCCCATTGTAACCCCGCCTGATGCTTTGGATATTCGAATGAATAAGAAGCACGCTTTGTAGATTGATTTTCAATGGTGAGTGTCACTTTTTTCGTTTGTCGAACATCCTCTGTTTGAAATTGCCCGAAGGCAACTGAACTAGGATATATTAAAGTACTTGCTCTAATGGCTTCGGCAAGTTGAATTCTTCCAGCACCTTGTTCATACGGCTCATATAAACTACCATCATCCTTCGTTAGAGTTTTAGCTGTATTCATTAAAGCTGCCTTTACTTGCTGTGGCGTCCAATCAGGATGAGCTTGCTTTATTAACGCGCATGCCCCTGCCACATGGGGAGCCGCCATACTCGTGCCTTGTAATTGTAAATAGCCATTCGGGACGGTACTATCAATCGCCACGCCTGGAGCGACAATATCAGGCTTAATACCCCAAGTATACGTTACAGGTCCTCTTGAACTAAAGTCAGCTAACACGTCCTTACTAGGTCGTTGAGATGTATACAATAGCCTCTTACCTTCTTCATGCCGTGCCTTTAGCCATATGCCATCCTGCTGTGACATTGATACTACAGGAATTGTTGGCTGCTCCTCAAGAGTTCCTAGGAAATCTCCTTCTTTATGATTATAAATAATTACTCCAACCGCACCTTCTTCTTGAGCATTTAATGCTTTTTCTGTAAAGGTAATCTTTCCGCGCTCAATAAGGACAATTTTCCCCTTTACACCAACTAGTTCTTCTTTTGTACCAAGACCCCCAAGAACAAATGAAGTCGGTTTGTTTATGTCCCAAGCATTTGAACCTTGCATGGAAGATAACTCGATCTCTTCATCATGAAAAGGGACCTTAATAAAAGGATTATGCATTGGAGGAGTAGAAGCACCCACAGAAATAGATTTTGCAGACGTACCAGGTGAGCCGACCGTCCATATGCTAGGACCAGAATTACCACTTGACGTGACAGCAATGATTCCCTGTTCAACAGCTTTATCAAGCGCTAAACTAGTAGGCCAATCCGGCCCATTCACTGTAGTTCCAAGAGATAGATTAATAATATCTACTTGATCTTCAATCGCTTTTTCAATAGCTGCAATGACCTGATCACTCGTGCCAACTCCTCCTGGACCTAATGCACGATATGCGATAATTTCTGCTTCTGGTGCGACCCCTTTCACCTTTCCATTCGCTGCAATAATTCCAGCTACGTGAGTACCATGCAGTGTAGGTAACCCTTGGGCAGCAATCGTCTCCATTGGGTCATTATCATCGTCAATAACATCAAATCCACCTCCGTAGTTTTTTTGTAAATCTGGATGTGTATAATCTACCCCTGTATCAATGACACCGACTCTCATACCCTTTCCAGTTAGTCTTACATTCTCAGGATCAAACAGCCCCCTTACTTCGTGACCACCGATAAAAGGAACACTCTTTTCAAGCGTTACACGATATGTGGAAACTGAAGAAGAGTGCTTCACCCATGATTTCTGTATTAGTTTATGTATATCTTGTGACTTACCTTCTACGGCAAACCCTTTAAAGGCTATTTCATATATTTGATAAACACGTATTGAAGAAAGTGAGTTGGATAATTGCTTTTTCGCACTTTCAAAATGCTCTTCCTCAACGACAATAATAGCCTTCTCTTGTTTATTCGGAACAAATTTTGGTATAGGAGGTCTATCAGGGTAAGTTATAACTTGATTTGCTGCTTTAAACTCATCATGATGATAAGGATTCAATGATAGAAGTAAGATAAGAAGAACTACTAGGTTCATTTGCCTGAATAATCGCATAGCATCACCTCAGGCTATAGTTTTATACGAATGGAATGATTTTATGTGAGAAAACATGTTAATTTCGAGTAAAATGCGGTGTTATTGTCCAAAAATTATACTTTACTGTCGAAACTTCTAGGTTTACTGTCCAAACTTCTGGGTTTACTGTCCAAATCAACGGGTTTACTGTCCAAACTACTAGGTTTACTGTCCAAATCAATGGGTTTACTGTCCAAACTTCTGGGTTTACTGTCCAAACTTCTGGGTTTACTGTCCAAATCAACTAGTTTACTGTCGAAGCTGTACCTGTTAATGTCCAAGCAACCACTTTTATTGTCCAAACTAAAAAAGACTGACAATCATCAGTCTTTTTTAATTGCTGTTTTCACTTTCGTCCTAAGAGCCAAACACGTACACAACTAGAGTTCGTCGCATCTTTTCTCCTGGACGACAATGACTACCATATAAAACTACTTTTTTGGTGCTAATTGAATAACAATAGCAACAAAGTTTGCGAAAAGAGCGTGTTAAAAAAATAACTATATTAAATAATCTGCTGGTCTATTAGCTAATTGTTTAAAATAATACTTTATGGCTTCCGCTATACGCTTAGATGCTTCACCATCACCATATGGATTACTCGCTTGTGCCATTTTCTCATATTCTTCCTTATTTGTGAGAAGTTCAGTTGCTAACTGATGGATCGTATCTTCATCAGTTCCTGCTAATTTTAATGTACCTGCATCAATGCCTTCAGGGCGTTCGGTTGTGTCACGAAGGACAAGGACAGGGACTCCTAAGGAAGGTGCTTCTTCTTGAACGCCACCTGAATCTGTCAAGATGAGGTGAGCTCTTGAAGCAAAATTATGAAAATCAATCACATCTAATGGTTCAATTAAGTGAATGCGTGAATCATTTCCTAATACGTCATTTGCCAGCTCTCTTACAGCTGGATTTAAGTGAACAGGATACACAACTTGAACATCACTGTGTTCTTCAACAAGACTTTTCACCGCACGGAATATATTCAGCATCGGTTCGCCAACATTTTCACGACGGTGTGCTGTTAATAAAATTAGTCGATCATGACCAAGTTGATCTAAAATACGGTGTGTATACTGATCCTTCACTGTCGTTGTTAACGCATCAATCGCAGTATTCCCTGTAATAAATATTCCTTGTTCCTCTTTATTTTCATTTAAAAGGTTCGTTTGTGCTTTAGAAGTTGGAGCAAAGTGTAAATCAGCTAATACTCCCGTTAATTGCCTGTTCATTTCCTCTGGAAACGGTGAAAACTTGTTCCAAGTACGAAGTCCAGCCTCTACGTGACCGACAACAATTTTGTTATAATACGCAGCAAGACTCGCCACAAAAGTTGTTGTAGTGTCACCGTGTACAAGTACGATATCTGGTTGTACTTTTTTCATTACATCTTCTAAGCCTTGAAGTCCTCTCGTTGTAATATCAGTTAATGTTTGACGTTCCTTCATAATATTCAAATCATAATCAGGCGTAATTCCAAAAATATGTAAAACTTGATCAAGCATTTCTCGGTGCTGAGCGGTTACAGTTACAATCGATTCGAAATGCTCAGATTGTTTTTGTAATTCTAGTACTAGCGGTGCCATTTTAATTGCTTCAGGACGAGTTCCAAAAATCGTCATCACTCTTATCCGTTTAGTCATCACAAGACGCCTCCACTAACATTGTTATCTTAGTTATTCCATTTGACTACGTAAAGATTAAACGAAAAAGGTCAAATTCATTAACCCTCAAGCGTAAATACAATAGATTGAGAGGAATCAGACCCTTAACAAACCTAGAAAATCAAGTAAAGTCTGCTCTACTTGATTTTCAAAAAATATGAACTTATTTCGTTCCGAACAATCGATCACCAGCGTCACCTAAGCCTGGAACAATATAGCCATGGTCATTAAGTTTTTCATCTAAAGCAGCAAGATATATGTCAACATCAGGATGTTCAGTTTTAACTACCTCAACGCCTTCAGGAGCAGCGATTAAACACATTAATTTAATGTTTTTGGCACCACGTTTTTTTAATGAATGAATTGCTTCAACTGCTGAACCTCCAGTTGCTAACATCGGATCCACTACAATAAAGTCACGTTCAGCAACATCAGAAGGAAGCTTCACATAATATTCAACTGGCTTCAATGTTTCTGGGTCACGATACAGTCCAATATGTCCAACTTTTGCAGCAGGAATTAACTTTAGGATGCCATCTACCATTCCTAAGCCAGCTCTTAAAATAGGAATAATACCTAATTTTTTCCCTGTTAATATTTTTGAATTTGTTTTATTAACAGGTGTTTCAATAACCGCATCTTCAAGTGGAAGATCACGCGTAATTTCAAATGCCATGAGTGTCGCTACTTCATCAACTAATTCACGGAATTCTTTCGTACCTGTATGTTTATCTCGAATATATGTAAGTTTATGTTGAATGAGGGGGTGATCAAACACATATACTTTTGCCATCTTAATATCTCTCCTTTTCGTTTTCACTTCAATTGATTTTACAGAAAAACCTCCAACAGTTCAAGTTTCACTTAAGAAAAGCGCCAGCTACTCAATCCCATCTCATTTAAAGGGTCATCATATTAATTCTTATAATAAAATGCTCTACAAAAAAACATATCGATGAGAAATGCATTATAAATAACACTCTTCAAATGAGGATAGTATTCTTTATAGATTGCAGTCTCGATTTCAATCGATTAATTACCTAAATTTAACACTTTATTACGAACAAAAAGCTAGACTCGCAAAATGCAGTCTAGCTTATGTCATATTATTTCTCTTCATATAATGGGAATTTCTTAATTAAAGTTGCTACACGTTCTTTCGCTTCTTCTAGCTTTTCTTCGTTATCATGGTTATTGAGCGTAAATGCAATGATTGCAGCCGTTTCTTTCATAGCCTCTATATCAAAGCCACGGCTTGTTACAGCAGCTGTACCTATACGAATTCCGCTAGTAACAAACGGACTCTCAGGATCAAATGGTATTGTATTCTTGTTCACTGTTATACCTACATCATCAAGTATTTTTTCAGCCAATTTACCTGTAATATTCAACGAACGAACATCTAGTAAAACAAGGTGATTATCAGTACCATCTGAAACGAGTGTAATGCCTTCTTCTTTTAAGCTCTCAGCAAGTTGCTTAGCGTTAGCTATTACATTTCCTGCATACTGTTTAAAGCTGTCTTCAAGTGCTTCACCAAATGAAACTGCTTTTGCAGCAATGACATGCATAAGCGGGCCACCTTGTATACCCGGGAAAATTGATTTATCAATCTTTTTACCGTACTCTTCCTTACATAAAATCATACCACCACGTGGTCCACGTAATGTTTTATGAGTTGTCGTTGTAACAAAATCTGCAAAAGGAACTGGATTTTGATGTAAGCCTGCAGCTACCAAGCCTGCAATATGAGCCATATCAACCATTAAATAAGCCCCTACTTCATCAGCAATTTCTCTGAAACGCTTAAAGTCTATTTCTCGTGGGTATGCACTTGCTCCGGCAACAATTAATTTAGGTTTGTGCAGTTTAGCTTTCTCTAAAACATCCTCATAATTAATACGATGAGTATCTTGATCTACACCATATTCAACGAAATTATATTGGACTCCACTAAAATTGACGGGGCTACCATGAGTTAAATGACCACCGTGGGATAAATTCATTCCTAGCACTGTATCGCCTTGTTCAAGGACCGTAAAATACACAGCCATATTCGCTTGTGCACCTGAGTGTGGTTGCACATTTGCATACTCAGCACCAAAGATTTGTTTAGCGCGGTCACGCGCAATATCCTCAACAACATCAACATGTTCACAGCCTCCGTAATAACGTCGACCAGGATAACCTTCTGCATACTTATTTGTTAGTACAGATCCTTGTGCTTCCATTACTGCTTCACTTACAAAATTCTCAGATGCAATTAATTCAATTTTTGTGCGCTGTCTAGTCAATTCTTCATTCATTGCTTTAAAAACGGTTTGATCTTGCTGCGATAAGTTTTTCATGTAAATCCCCTCCGATGGCTTCTGCCCATATGTTTTTTTCCGAAAATTAATTTCTATTATAGCACATGATTATACCCCAATCTACGAAAAAAAGAACAAACAACACTCATTGTGGCGTTATTGTTCGGAACTACCAACATTCAAACCTTTCCCCATTAATACATGCGGAATGCCGTCTTCCATAAAAACATCAGACAAAATATCATAACCCAACTTTTTGTAAAAGCCTTCTGCTTGCGTTTGACCGTGTAACTTCACTCTTGTTATTTGTTTATCCTCGGCTATTTCTTCAAGTGCTTGAATAATGACTTTTCCAACACCAAATTTACGGTATGGAGCTAAGACACATATTCTTTCAAGTTTCCCTTGTCCATCAACAAAACGAATTCTACCAGACCCTACAGCTTCATCGTTGATAAAAACAAGAACATGATCACATTTTCCGTTTAATTGATCGTATTCATCAAATTCATCTTCTAACGGTACCCCTTGTTCCTCTACAAACACTGTTGTTCTAATATGAAATGCCGTTTTTAATTCATTCTCCGTTGTAATCCGCTTTGTTTTCATCATGTATCCTTTCTTGTAGAAACGATGCTATCCCTATGTTTATTTCGTATGACGTTGTCACCTAAAAAACAATTTCTTTGTTACAAACTAAGATAATCTATGAAAAGCCATGTTAAAAATTGATTTAACTGTTTTAATAACATCGTTATTGGAAACATTTTTATTGTCATCACGCATTAACTGATTGAAAAACAGTCAACAAACTATCCCATTATATCCTTGTACGGGGTAAGGTCGATGTTTTTGGCTTTTAACACATCAATGACACGCCCCTTCATGTTTCCAGGTGCTGCCATAACATACCCTCTTATAACTTCATCCATTGATATTTTATTATCTGATATTTCAAGGATTCTTCTTTCAATTCCCTTTTTAGCCATTGGTCGCGCAAAAACTGGAATTAGCTTAAGTAACTCCTCATATAGTTCTTTTGCATCATTTTCCCATTCCATTGTCATCATCATCCTTCCATTTAATATTAATAAGATTCTTACACGTATGATAAATTCCACACTAATCACAGGTAGGCAAAAGCGCTGTTAAAACAGAAAAAGATTAACATTGTTTATTTTCTTTGTTACTCGCATAAACAGCTCGTTCACCACCGATAAGCTTTGGTCTTGATTTAGCAAGGGTTACATGAGCATGTCCAACTTGATTGATGGAGCACCGAACTGGAACAGCCACATGTTTAATATGCATCCCGATAAAAGTATCACCGATATCAATACCAGCATCTGCTTTTATAAACTCTACAACAACCGGATCAGCGAAATGGTGATAAGCATATGTAGGTACCGATCCACCTGCAGAACGAATAGGTGTTACTGTCACTTCTGTGAGCTGTTTTTCTAGTGCTGTTTGCCTTTCCACAACTAACGCCCTGTTCAAATGTTCGCAGCATTGAAATGCAATTTGTAAACCATACATCTCTTTTAACGCCATACATTCTTTTACGACCATCTCTGCAACTTCCATCGTACCAGATGTTCCAATTCGTTCACCTAAGATTTCACTCGTACTGCAACCAACGACTAACAGCTGTTGATTCCCTAGCGATGCAATTTGTTGGAACTCACTTAAAATCATATGTAATTGCTGCTGCCATTTTAATATTTCAGCACTCATGTCGGCTCGCTCTCCTTCATTTTATTTTTCGTATTCAGTAATTTTGTTAACTCGATTCTCGTGTCGTCCACCTTCAAAGTCAGTAGTCAACCAAACTTTTGCAATCTCTCTTGCTAGTCCAGGGCCTATTACTCGCTCACCCATAGCCAAAATATTGCTATTATTATGTTCACGCGTTGCTTTAGCGCTGAATAAGTCATGAACAAGAGCACATCGAATTCCTTTCACCTTGTTAGCCGCAATACTCATCCCGATCCCAGTACCACATATTAATATACCTCTATCAACCTCTCCACTCACTACTTTCTCCGCAACTGGAAGTGCATAATCAGGGTAATCAACTGATTCGCCACATTCACAGCCTAGATCAACATAATCTATGTTCATCTCTTCCATTAAGCCTTTAATTTCTTCACGAATATTTACTCCACCATGATCTGATGCAATTGCTATTTTCATTATTAAGCCTCCATTTTTACGTAATATTGTCCCAAAGAGGTATCCGTCTATATGATAGTTTATTTGGAATAGAACAAGCAAATACTTTATGCACATTGTTACACGTAAATTTTAAATCTCTTCCGAGCTGAGATCTATTCAGTAAAAAGATTATATAGTTTTGATCTAACCTTTAACTATTTAATAAACTTTTTTTCGTGTAAAATAATGTTAAACATTCAATTGCAGTAAGGAGGAAGACAAATGGAAGATTTACGATACCCGATAGGTAAACCTAAGCTAGACGATAAATTATCCAAAGAACAACTAGACCTATGGATCAGTCAAATAGAAAAAACACCTTTAATGCTTCAACAAGCTGCAAAAGGTTTATCGGAAGAACAGTTAAATACCGCGTATCGGCCAGAGGGATGGACGGTGAGACAGGTTGTACATCATGTTTCAGATGCCCATATCAATGGTTTTATACGATTTAAGTGGACGCTGACTGAAAATGAGCCACATATTAAAGCTTATGATCAACAAGGATTTGCACAGTTACACGATTCCTCATCAGCACCGATTGATTTATCACTAGATCTATTAACAGCTCTACATAAAAAATGGGTAGTATTATTGCGCTCATTACAACCTAGCGATTTAGAAAAGCAGTTTATTCATCCAGATTCAGGAGTAGTTAAATTAAAAACAGCTATTGGTATATATGCTTGGCATGGGCGACATCATATCGCTCACATTACAAGTTTAATAGAAAGAAAAGGTTGGAATAAATAACGAGAAAGGAATTAATGGAGGATTATAGGTAAAACGAATTTCCGCACAACACTTTATGATAATGTTGCTTTGACATTAATACAGGCACTTTTTTTAGTAAGCACCTACAAAATGACTAGAGCTCCTTTAGTAACACCGTAGTAACAAACGTTTATGAACAGACTTATGATCACTTTGTTGCTGATTTTATTTAATAAGAACTGTATGGTGAGCTTTATGATAGCTCAATCATTTTAAAAGTAGAAAAGATGCCACGTACGCTAAATATATACGAACATACTTATACGAAAAGCAACAATCCATGCGAAAATAGCCTATTAAAAAAGTTTTAGTTTGCTATAAATATTCTTATAGCTAACTAAAACTTTTTTGCGTCATATTCTCAATTAATTATACTCGTTAACTTATTGACAGTGTTTATCGTTATTCGACCTACTCACAATAACACCAAACTAAGATCTTTTACGCTGATCTCTTTCGTGTGTGTAATACGAACTTAGTTCGCCATAATACGTAATTAACAATTAAATTGTTGTATCGTTTTTTTCAAGTTATCAGCTTGTCCAGATAATTCAGTTGCAAGTTTATCAATATTTTCAATAACTAATGCCTGTTCGTTCGTAGAGGCTGCTACTTCTTCTGCTCCTGCTGATGTTTGCTCAGCTATTGCAGCGACTTCTTGTGATTGTACAGCAGTATGATTAATACTATCCATCTGACGCATCACGTATTTAGTAATATATTTGACCGCTTCAACCACTTCATTTACTGATTCAGTCATTTCTGCGATGGCTTGGTTTGTCTCTGATCCTTTATTTGCCTCGTTATTTGCTACATTTACTTGATCTGTAATTTGTTGAACGACATTCTGAACCTCAAGCTGAATATTTTTAATTAACTCAGTTATTCCTTGGACGGCTGTTCCACTCTCATCCGCAAGCTTACGAACCTCTTCTGCTACAACGGCAAATCCTTTCCCATGCTCCCCTGCACGAGCAGCTTCTATCGATGCATTCAACGCTAACAAATTCGTCTGCTCTGCAATATCGCCAACTAATGAAATAATATTCTCTACTTTATTTGCATTCTCTTCTAATCTACCAACCGCATTTAAAGATTGTTGATTATTTTCCGCTAAACTTTGAATTCCTGAAACGAGAGAATGTATAACTACTTTACTATCATTTAAGCGGTTAACCATCTCTTTAGAAAGGTGTTCAGATGCTACTGCTTTATCTTGTACTTCTTTCGCCAACATCAGCACATCATCAACAGATTCTGCTGTACTTTGAACAGCAACAGCTGAACTATCTGCTCCTTTAGAGATCTCCTCGATCGTGTGAGCAATGTTCTCAGCTTGTACCGATGCTGAATTTGTAGCAGCTGATATTTCTATCACTTTGTTATTTGTATTTGCAAAATTATCTTCAATATTATGTACCATTTCTCTTAAACTCTTTAGCATCTTATTAAATGCAATAGATAATGATCGAATCTCATCATCCGCTTTTTTCACAGGAACATCTTCATTAATTTGGCCATTCGCTGCATTCATTGCAACCGCTTCTAATTTTTGTAATGGTTTAGTTATCAACCCTGCAACTAAATATGCCAATATACTAGACCAAAAGATCCCTAACACTAAAGTAATGATCGTAAAAGTTTCTTCACTTAACGCAAAGTAACCATTAACGAAATCATAAAAATAATAGATGCAGATCGCTGAAGTAGAGTATGTAATTAACGCTACAGTGGTAATAAACAATACTAGCTTAAGTCTTAAACCAAATTTATACCGTTTCTTCTTCTCTCCCATAATAAGATTCCCCTTTCCATAATATAAAACAATATATCCCCTTGTATATTTATGCTGTTTGCGCATTGATGTTTTTGTCGTACTAAGAAATAAGCACATATACAACTAGTGTTTCGTGGCATCTTTTCTTCTATAAAATGATGCCAATCGCGTAAAACCTCATTTAGCTATTCGGGTTTTACAAAAATTACAACAAAGTTTAAGAAAAGCACCTTTATATAAGTTTTTTATATAACTTCTCAATTAACCGTTCTAACTCAAGCATTGTTTGACGATACGTCTGTACCGAGCCACCAAACGGATCACTAATATCTCCACCTTCACCTTCAACAAATTCTTTTAATGTATAGGTTTTGTATAGAGCTTCGGGAAATGCATTCACAATGAGATGCTTATGGTTGCTTGTCATCGTCAAAATATATGTGGACCAATCAATATGTTCTTTTTCAAGCTGACTAGAATTATGATCTAAGACAATATCTTTTTCTCCAAGTACTTCATTAGCGTTAGCTGATGCAGTGCTTCCATTGTTTGCATAAATACCCGCTGATCGAACTTGAATATTACCCATGTTTTTATGTTTTAATAACGCTTCTGCCATTGGGCTGCGACACGTATTCCCAGTACATACAAATAGTATCTTTGTCATTCTAATCCTCCGATGCTATTAGATCTATATATGACTTTCGTTCTAGCTTCTATGATGTTTGATATTCTTTGATTTACGCCATATTTTACAAAAAATTATACCATCACTACCATTATAATCGAAATTTGTCGCATTATATAGGTAATAATATACATTTATTATTATTTTATGCAAAAAAAATTAACCTTATGGTAGCTAAGGTTACTAGAAGGACAAGTATAAAAATCCAATACGGATGAACCAGGTTTTTCTAACTATACTATACATAATTATTTCTTCAAGCCAAAAGTAGTTTAATACCAAAAGCAAATAAAATACTTCCCCCTAATGCTTCTCCATATGTTCCTAACCACCTTTGAGCTGATCTACCTAATAGCAACCCTGTCCAAGTCAAGACCATACTCACTAGACCAAACATACATATGGTTATTGCTGTTCTCGCTCCAAACATCCCTAAACTTAAACCTAAAGAAAAACTATCTAAACTTACACTTAAAGCAAAGATAAGTAAACCGAATCCAACAGGGGTTATTAATGATGATTCATCTTCTTTTAAGGAAGATATAAACATTTGGATACCGAGTAGTAATAATAATACACCACCAGCATATGAAGTAACTGCACCGAACTGCTCGGACAACAACCTTCCAATAACCATTCCTACCAATGGCATCCAAATGTGAAAGAAGCCTATCGTCACACCTATATAAAAAATTTGCTTTAGACGTAGAGGGATTAATCCCATCCCAAGACCTACAGAAAAAGCATCCATACCTAAAGCAAATGCCATGATAAATAAAGTAACTATTTCTCCAAATAGCGTTCCCATTGTCCTCCTACCTCCTACACTTTATCTAGTAAAGGAAGTTCAAACATCCCTAAGACCAGTCTAGATAAACATATGCAAAGGCTATTTTCGATTTGATTGTTAATTTTCGTTATCGTTCGTGTTATCTTGTTATTAAACCGACGACATAACAACGCAAATAAAAATAGCCTATCTAATTACATAACGACTTTCTTAAACATATGCTTGTACTGTTGGAAATAGAAGAAAAGGGTACTATTTTTGTTTTATCGTCTGATGTGCTGCAGCTTTCATTAAACGATTCATAATTGCATGGCCAATTCCTTCATAAGGAAAACTCTCACTTAAAATAACATCTACTTGTGTGTCATCAAATTTTCTAAGAACACCATATAAATTACTAGCAACACTGTACAAATCGTTCCTTTGTCCGCAACTTAAAACGACATCTGCATTGTATTTATGTTTATTTTCATCAGTAGTTATCACTCCAACACGTTTTCCACTAGCTCTTCGTTTATCAATGTTTAATTGCAAAAAATCACTTGGTCCCTGCACAATGAACAGTGGGGCTTGTGGGGCATAGTGGGTATATTTCATTCCAGGTGACTTAGGTGTTTGACCTTCTTCAACTAAAGCATGATCTATGTCCACCTTCCCCACAACCTCCTCAAGCTGCTCTTTTGTTATACCACCAGGTCGGAGTATTACTGGTATTTGTCCTGTACAATCTAAGACAGTTGATTCAACACCTACTCCAGTAAGGCCACCATCTAGTATTCCAGCTATTTTGCCGTTTAGATCATCGTGTACGTGTTTTGCTGAGGTAGGACTTGGTCGTCCAGAAAGATTCGCACTGGGAGCAGCAATTGGTAACTGACTTGTTCTAATTAACTGTAAAGCTATTTCATGGTTAGGCATTCGAACGGCAACAGTACGTAAGCCAGTTGTAACTTTGTCAGAAATTCCATCTTTTTTCATTAAAACAATCGTTAATGGACCTGGCCAAAAATAATCTATTAACTTCAATGCTACATCCGATACATTTTTCGCAATATCATACAACTGCTTTTTCTCTGCAATATGAACGATAAGTGGATTATCGCTTGGTCGTCCTTTTGCAGTGAAAATTTTAGTCACAGCCTCGTCCGACAAAGCATTTGCCCCTAATCCATATACAGTTTCAGTCGGAAAAGCTACAACCTCATTTTGATTAAGCAACTGGGCAGCTTGCTTAATATGTGGATAACTTTGTGGATTAACCATGTTGTCATCCACAACCCAAACTTTAGTACTCAACTTTCTCACTCCTATCTTCTTAGCTGCAGTAGTTACTTATAAGTATTATTATGTCAACATTAGTATCTTCATCAATATACTATTTTAATTTATAACCACCATGTTGATAAGCTATTAAAACTATAAAATATTCAACACTAGAAAACAAGCTTTATCCACAAAATGTGGATAAAGCTCATGATATAGTGGATAACTTGTGGATTACTAAAACTAGAATATCAAATAGAGAGATTATTTCATTTATCTAAATAACACATTTTTATTAATTAAGGCTGTTTTTCGTAATAATTATTGTTATTATACGAATGTAATACAATTATTCAATTAACGTTCATGGTACTTTCTCTTCTTTAAAAACAATGGCTATTTGCTAAAACCAATATCTTTCCTCACCGATTTAGTTAACTTTGCAACATAGTTCTGAAGTGAGTCCTAATCAAACAACTTTGAAAGCCATTCGATAAGAAAAAACCTCACTTTAACCTTTTCATCTTGCTTTTCTTTCATCTGCTTAAGTTCATTCCCACTGTTATCATTCATATCAACTGCTTCACCGTTAGAGAAATCTAAAAAGCATAAAGGAGGAAATAAAACACACCACCAATTAGCTCCAGCTCCATCACCTAACGTAATTAAAATTGCCTCATATTCGCCTGCAGGATACAAATAGTTTCCATATAATTTCGTTGGAAAACTTACTTCGCCAAAGTCTACACTAGCAATTTGTTTACTACCTTGGTTACTTAGTACCGATTCAACAATTTGCTCTATCATATGAACACGGGTATTAATTAGTTTTCTTGCCTCTTCAATCGAAGTCAATTCTTCAACCCATTGTGTAATTTGTTCATTGACCTTATCTCGAATGAGCCTTTTCAAAGCCTGATCTTCACTAGAATCACTATTAGCAAGTATACGCAAACGTATCGCCTCATCTGGAATAATGACAGTATCATTTGCCTGGACATTTGTTTGCTCCCCGTAAAACACAATATTTACTCCAAAAACTAATAATAAAATATATATAATAGCAATGTTTTTCTTCCCCATTTACTAGCACCGCCCCTTCACTAAAACAGTGTGGACAATATAAAAAAATCTTAAACTAGTAAAATGAAAAAAATCTAGTAGAGGAACAGAAAAGCGCAAGGCGCATGCTTATCGGCGACAAGCATAAGGCGAGCCGGCTAGAAGGGTGCTTTTTAACCTTCTCGTCGGATTGACTTATGACCTCGAGCCGATTGCGCCTGTAGCTGGACAAAGAAAAGCGAAAGTGCCTTGTTTATCCCCGACAAGCGCTGGAAGCATTTCACTTGAAGTCGCTTTTTGACTTCATGAGAAATGGTGAAGCGTCTCGAGGGGATAGGCACTGTAGCTGGACAAAAAGAAAAGCGAAGCCGACTGCTAACTCCCGACAAGCACTGGAAGCATTTCATAAGAAGGCGCTTTTTGCCTTCAGGTGAAATGGTGAAGTGACCTCGAGGGAGTAGGAGGCGGAGCTGGACAAACAGAAAGGCGGAAGTGCCTTGCTCATCCCCGACAAGCACTGGAGCCATTTCAAATGAAGGCGCTTTTTGCCTTCTTGTGAAATGGCCAAGTGACCTCGAGGGGATAGGCACTGGAGCTGGACATTAGAAAAGCGGAGCCGACTGCGCTGCCTCGACAAGCGTTGGAACCTTTTCAACCGAAGACGCTTTTTGTCTTCTGGTGAAAAGGTGAAACGACTCGAGAGGCAAGGAGGCGGAGCTGGACAAAGAAAAGCGGAGCCGACTGCGCTGCCTCGACAAGCGTTGGAAGCATTTCATAAGAAGCTGCTTTTGCACTTCGTATCTATGTTTGAAATGACCTTAAGAGACCAGAAGATAATTAAGGGCTCTTTTCGTCTATTGTTATTAACAATGGATATGAATAGTAGGCTTTATCCGAGCCCAAAATTTATAAGCAGGAAAGGTGAACTCTGAGAAAAATATCCTAAATAAGAGCCTTCATATTATGAAATCTCAGCAAAGACCATCCTATCTTTGCCGTTAATATCAAATACAACCTCAACAACTGCATTTCTAAAAGTTTGTTGTAGTAATGATTGAACACTCTTACCTTGTCCAACCCCTACTTCAAAAGCAATAATTGCCTTCTTACTTAATATGTAAGGTAGTTGCGTCATAAAACGTCGATAAAAATCGAGCCCATCCTCACCGCCAGCTAATGCACGCATAGGATCATAATCTTTTACAATTGGAGATAATTTATCTATCTCTTTATTTGGAATATAAGGAGGGTTGGAGACGATCACATCAAAAGTTGTATCACTATTCATAAAAGGCGTTAGCAAATCCCCTTGAATAAACGTAACCTCTGTCTCGAGGTGTTCTGCATTCGACTTGGCAATTTCTAATGATTCTTTTGCAATATCAGTTGCAGTAACTTGTAATGATTTCCGCTCTGAAGCTAATGTAATGGCAATGATGCCACTCCCAGTTCCAACATCTACTACGTTAACTCTATTTCCATTTGGAAATAGCTTATCTATACGTTGTAGGACCCCTTGCACAAGCTCTTCTGTTTCTGGACGCGGAATTAATACTTCTTTGTTTACACGAAAGGTTCTTCCGTAAAAATGCTCATATCCAATAATGTGTTGAACTGGAACACCACTACAATGAGTGTGTATATCTTCAGTAAACTTTTTATCTATCTCATTATCGATGTCCATTCTCATGTTGCTAAACAGTTGTGTTCTCGACATTTGAAGATGATGAAGTAACAATAATTCCCCTACATTGTCATCCCTATTTGATTCCTTTAAAAAAGAAGAAGCCCAGTTCAGGGCTTCATATATTTTTCTCTTTTGCTTACTCATTATCGTCTTGTTCCATTTTTTTGGATTGATCTTCCAATATAAGCGCATCAATAAATTCATCAAGCTTACCTTGTAAAATTTGGTCTAGCTTCTGAATTGTTAGGCCAATTCGATGATCAGTTACACGATTCTGAGGAAAGTTATATGTCCGTATACGCTCTGAACGATCGCCAGAGCCTACAGCTTGTTTACGATTTTGATCATATTCAGCTTGTGCTTCTTGTTGAAACTTATCGTATACACGTGCACGTAATACTTTCATCGCTTTTTCTTTATTTTTTATTTGTGATTTTTCATCCTGACAAGATACTACCGTACCTGTTGGTACATGCGTTAAACGAACAGCTGACATGGTTGTATTTACACTTTGTCCACCTGGCCCACTAGAAGCAAAGGTATCCACTCGAATATCCTTTTCATGGATATCTACTTCGACTTCTTCTGCTTCAGGTAAACACGCAACAGTAGCTGTTGACGTATGAATACGACCACCAGATTCAGTTTCAGGAACACGCTGAACGCGGTGTGCACCGTTTTCAAATTTCATCTTCGAATAGGCACCTTTACCATTAATCATAAAAATAATCTCTTTAAAGCCACCAATTCCAGTTGAGCTAGCTTCTATGACCTCGGTTTTCCACCCTTGAATCTCCGCATAACGAGAATACATTCGGTATAAATCACCTGCAAATAAAGCTGCTTCATCTCCACCTGCTGCACCGCGTATTTCCATAATTACATTTTTATCATCATTAGGATCTTTAGGAATAAGAAGAACTTTCAATTGCTCCACAATTTCGGACTCATTACTTTCAAGTTCACTAATCTCTTCCTTCACCATATCTCTCATATCTGCATCAAGTTTTTCTTCAAGCATTGCTTTTGCATCCTGAAGTTGCTCGCTAACAGATTTATATTCTCTATATTTTTGAACTGTTTCCTGTATATCTGATTGTTCCTTAGAATAATCACGTAATTTTTTAGGATCATTTACGATTTCAGGATCACTTAATAGCTCATTCAATTTTTCAAAACGCTCTTCTACAGCTTGCAAACGATCAAACACATCATTCACCTCAATTTTAGTCCATAACATTATAATTATATTATACGTTAACAAAGGAGTCAAAGAAATGTCGCCATTTATGATAGCTTTCGTTATGCGTCAGAGGTATCCAACAAGGCAGATACTTAACATAGTAACAACAACAAGGATATTTTTGTATTGTTGATTGTTTTTTATATGGCGACCTTAACAATTCACATTGATTGTTGTTTTTCGTATTAAGGAATAAACACGTACACAACTAGAATTTGGTGCATCTTTTCTTCTGTATAACGATGACTTACAATTTAAAACCACTTTTTTGGTACTAATATGATAACAATAGCAACAAAGTTTACGAAAAGAGACTTAAAAATAAGAGTTATGTAATTTAGCCAATAAAAAATGCACAACTATTTGCTGCGCATTATTTTCCGACATTATTACTATTTATCCCCATATTCATGCTACGTTTACCTGGCACTTCATGATGATGACGACACCGAGGTTCATATGATTCTGATGCTCCTACTAAAATAATTGGTTCATCATAATAAGCAGGATTACCATCTATTAATCGCTGAGTTCTACTTGCTGGTGAACCACAAATCGCACATACAGCTTGCAACTTTGTCACTAATTCAGCTATAGCCATTAGCGCAGGAACAGGCCCAAACGGTTCTCCTCTAAAATCTTGATCTAGACCAGCAACTATGACACGATGACCTTGGTTGGCTAATTGCGTAACAACTTGAATAATGCCTTCATCAAAAAATTGAACTTCATCAATAGCTACTACATCTGTTGTAGACGTTACATTCGAAATAATATCTTGTGAATCTTTTACAGAATGAGCAATAATAGATGTCCCATTATGAGATACTACTGCTTCATCACTGTAGCGATTATCAATAAGTGGTTTAAAAACTTGAATACTTTGCTTTGCAAATTGCGCACGTCTCACTCGTCGAATTAATTCTTCAGATTTTCCAGAAAACATGCTGCCACAAATTAGTTCAAGCCAGCCAGTTTGCTTCATAACATACATGAAACGGCGTCTCCCTTTTTTCTATAATTTCATATCAAATATTTTTATGTTTAACTAAGTATAAAACAAAGTAAAAAACAGGCAAGATATGGAATAACTCGCCTGTTTTACTTGATTACTTAAGGCCGTATTTTTTGTTAAATTTATCTACACGTCCATCTGCAGAAGCGAATTTTTGACGTCCAGTATAGAATGGATGACAAGCTGAGCAAATCTCAACACGCACCTCTTCTTTTACAGAGCCACTTTCGAACTCGTTTCCACAAGCACATTTAACCGTTACTTTTGAATAATTTGGATGAATTCCAGCTTTCATTATTTTCATCTCCTTCCGCCCTGAATCATCTGAGACAGAGTTATCGAGGTTATTAAAAAGTGTAAAAGAAATGTTTAGAACACTTTCTTATTCATCTAGAATGGAGCAAAATAGGAAATGATCCCATTAACAGATTCCATCTAGAAACACACATGAGAAATTATAACAAGGGTTCTCATCTTTTGCAACTACCTGATACTAACAATTCATTTTTCATAAAAAATTTAAACTCGCCTTGATGACGAATGTCCCATCGCTTTCCATTCTTCTTCAAGCATTTGAAAAAATTCTTGATTTGATTTTGATTTCCTTAATTTTCTTAAAAACTTCTCTGCAAAATCAGGTGAATCTGACATAGATTTTCTGATCGCCCATAACTTATCAAGGTGATCCTTAGGAATTAATAATTCTTCCTTACGTGTTCCTGAACGACGAATATCAATAGCAGGGAAAATTCTTTTCTCTGCTAATGAACGATCTAAATGAAGTTCCATATTTCCAGTTCCTTTGAACTCCTCATATATGACATCATCCATTCTTGAACCGGTATCAACTAATGCAGTAGCTAATATCGTTAAGCTTCCACCTTCTTCAATGTTTCTAGCAGCTCCAAAAAATCTCTTAGGACGATGGAAAGCAGCTGGGTCAATACCACCAGATAATGTACGTCCACTTGGTGGGATAACTAAGTTATACGCACGTGCTAGTCGTGTGATACTATCCATTAAAATAATTACATCTCTCTTATGCTCAACAAGTCGCATCGCACGCTCTAGTACAAGCTCAGCAACCTTTATATGATTTTCTGGTACTTCATCGAACGTTGAACTAACAACATCTCCTGCAACAGAACGTTCAATATCTGTTACTTCCTCTGGTCTTTCATCAATTAACAATACAATAAGCTCAGCATCAGGTTGATTTGTCGTAATACTGTTAGCAATTTCTTTTAACAGCATTGTCTTACCAGCCTTTGGAGGAGCTACAATTAAACCACGTTGTCCAAATCCAACAGGAGCTGTAACGTCCATAATACGTGTCGATAATTTATGTGGAGCTGTTTCAAGCTTAATTTGTCTATTTGGATACAAAGGAGTTAATGCAGGAAAGTGTACACGTTCTTTAGCTGTTTCAGGATCGTCCCCATTAACTGCTTCTACGTGTAGCAATCCATAATATCGCTCATTTTCCTTAGGAGGCCTTACTTTCCCAGAAACTTTATCACCGTTTCGAAGGTCAAATCGACGAATTTGCGAAGCTGAAATATAGATATCCTCTGAGCTTGGAGAATAATTAATTGGTCTTAGAAAGCCAAACCCTTCAGATTGAATGATTTCTAAAACACCTTCCATGAATAATAAACCGTCTTTCTCAGCCCTTGCTTTTAAAATGGCAAAGATTAATTCCTTTTTCGTAAGCTTACTATAATAAGTTATTTTAAATTCACGAGCAAGCTCGTACAATTCCTTTAACTTCATTTCCTCTAACTTTCCAATTGTTAGACTCATATAAACACCACTCTTTAAATGTTATTATTTCCTCTAAATAAGTAGGTAAAAAATGGAATGAATAATAGTTAGGTGAGCTATCTTATTAAAGAGGTAGAATTAATGATAATTCTTTTTCCGCATTGCTTGTTCATTTTTCATTAGTTTATTTATCAGTATTGAAAAACGAAGGTTTGGAAGGCTTTCACATGAAGCAAAAAAAGAAGAATACAAGTTTTTCTTTTACGTAGCACTTTCTATTTTACCCTTTTTTCGTATACATATTCAACTATTTTTTAAACTTAACAGCAAAACATATCTAATCTATGCGTCTCACCAGTGCATTTTCCATAAAAAACAGTATATACTTTTTTATCTTACTACTATTGGAGAATGAACAATGTACAGTAAGGAATATGAAATAAGCCATTCAGCATAATTTTAAGGCTCTTCCCATAAATTTTTTGCTAAATTTGTACAATTAGATGTGGTTTTAGTATAAGTTCTCGAGATAAGGAGGGAAGATAACATTGCAATGTATCATACATGTTTGTTGTAGTAAAAAACAACAGTAACCACCTTTTACTTAGAAGAAAAATTTCACCATCGTTAAGTTTAACTATCGTGGTAAAGCATTTTTTTAAGAAAAGGCTCTTTTCGTGAACTTTATTGCTATTGTTATCCAATTAGCACCAATAAAGTGGTTTAACATGGTTCTTCATTGTTGTAGAAAAGATGCCACGAACTCTAATTGTGTATTTGTTTGGCTCATAGAACGAAAAGCAGCAACAAATAGTGCGAAAACATCCAAAGAAAACGAGGGTTGTTAAGAAAACCCTCGTTTTAGCTAGTTAATAATTATATTACTTAATGACAAGGTTTGGCTTTTTCTTCAAACTATGCCTTCCTTCTACGAAACGAACCGTTCCAGATTTTGCACGCATGACAATCGAATGAGTAGAACCATAGGTGCCTTTAAATTGAACTCCTTTAAGAAGCTCACCATCTGTAACACCTGTTGCTGCAAAAATAGCATCATCACCACGAACTAAATCTTCCATACGTAAAACTCGACTAACATCAAGTCCCATAGATATACAGCGTTCTATCTCTGCATCATCCTGTGGTAGGAGTTTACCTTGAATCTCTCCCCCTAAGCATTTTAAAGCAACTGCAGCTAGAACACCTTCCGGCGCGCCACCAGAGCCAAATAAAATATCAACACCAGTATGATCAAACGCAGTGTTAAAAGCTCCTGCTACATCTCCATCATCGATCAGCTTTATTCTCGCTCCTGCTTCGCGTAGTTGTGCAATAATATGCTCATGTCGAGGGCGGTTCAATACTGTTGCTACAACATCCTGAATATCTTTGTTTTTCGCCCTTGCAACAGCCTTCAAATTATCAATTACAGGCGCATCGATATCAATATGTCCTACTGCCTCTGGACCGACAGCTATTTTATCCATATACATATCAGGCGCGTGCAATAGGTTTCCATTATCAGCAACAGCTAATACTGCAAGCGCGTTCCATCCACCTGAAGCAACAATGTTAGTGCCTTCGAGTGGATCAACAGCAACATCGACACGTTGTCCATAACCAGTTCCAAGCTTTTCACCAATGTATAACATCGGTGCTTCGTCCATTTCACCTTCTCCAATTACAACAGTACCTTTCATTGGTACAGTGTCAAATACGTCTCTCATTGCAGAAGTTGCAGCATCATCTGCTTCATCTTTTTTCCCACGACCCATCCATCGTGCTGATGCTAAAGCAGCTGCTTCAGTTACCCGAACAAGCTCCATAGATAAACTTCGTTCCATACGTGCTTCCCCCCAAAAAATTGCCTTTCAACTTTACAGTTTACTTTAAAAAACGTAAGTTGAAAAGCAGTGAGCATATATTAAACTTTATCAAAGATTCTTTTCGTACAGCTTGTAGCTATTTTTTCCTACTTTTAAACAGTTAGTTACGTTTTATATAGTGGCTATAACTTTTATTGATGATCATTTGTTTTTGTCTTAGCAATAATCAAATAATGTAAACACTGTAATTATAGGTTCTGTAACTGTTCTATTTCTTCTTCGGTCATTTTCTCTCTCCATATCGTTGCACCGAGACCTGAAAGCTTATCTTCAAGGTGACTATACCCACGATCAATATGCTCTAATCCAGTTATTTCTGTTATGCCATTAGCGATTAAACCAGCTACAACCAATGAAGCACCTGCTCGCAAATCACTCGCTCGCACTCTTGCACCTTGTAATCGAGCTGGACCAGAAATAATGGAGGAGCCACCTTCTACTTTGACATTCGCATTCATACGTCTCAATTCATCAATATGCTTAAAGCGTGCTCCATAAATCGTATCAGTAACAATACTTGTACCTTGTGCCCTTGTTAGTAAAGAAGTAAAAGGTTGTTGTAGATCTGTCGGAAAGCCAGGATACACAAGTGTTTTTAAATCGACTGCCTTTAAATTATTTGAACTAGAAATTAGCACTTGATCATTGCTCGTTTCAATTGAAACACCCATTTCACGTAGCTTAGCAATAAGTGATTCGAGATGTAACGGAATTACATTATCTACCAATACTTGTTCTCCAGTTGCCGCTGCAATGATAATATATGTACCAGCTTCAATTCTATCTGGTATGATTGAGTGACGACACCCGCGAAGATGCTCTACCCCATCAATTCGGATAACGTCCGTTCCTGCACCCTTGATTTTTGCACCCATACTAGAGAGTAAAGTGGCAACATCAATAATCTCAGGTTCTTTTGCTGCATTCTCAATAATCGTTCTTCCTTTTGCTCTGACAGCTGCCAACATAATATTAATCGTTGCACCAACACTTACTACATCTAAATATATCCTGGCACCTCTTAGCTCATTAGCACGTAAATAAATCGCACCTTGTTCGTTAGTTACTTGAGCTCCAAGTGCTTCAAAGCCTTTAATATGCTGGTCAATTGGCCGAGGTCCCAAATGACACCCTCCAGGCAAGCCAATTACAGCCTTTTTAAACCGACCAAGCATCGCACCCATTAAATAATAAGAGGCACGTAATTTTTTCACTTTACCATTTGGCAAAGGCATAGAAATCATATTAGTAGGGTCAATAGTCATTTCTTTATCATTAAGTACTACGTTACCACCGATTTCCTCTAATAAACCACCTAACATTTGCACATCAGATATATTTGGTATACCTTCAATTGTGACAGGTGAATCCGCCAAGATCGTTGCTGGAATTAGAGCAACGACACTATTTTTAGCTCCACTAATTTTTACTGATCCCTTTAACGGATAACCACCGGCTATTTTTAACTTTTCCATGTTTTTCTCCCTTCTAAGCGGATCATCAAAAGTTCCTCAAAAAACTCGGTTCGATATATTCCTCCAACACTTATTTTTTGCCTCCCTTTTCATCCACCATAGCGAAGTAAACTAAATATAGATTTATAATAAATTGGTATATTTATCCATATAAATTAAGTATTATCTAATAGTTTACACGAAAAAGCAAAAATAATGTATGGAAATGATCCTTTTAAAAATATTTTCTAGTCATTTTTTTTATTCCAATCTGCTAGAAACTTTTCAATACCTTGATCTGTCAATGGATGATTACAAAGTTGCATAATAACGTTAAAAGGGACAGTAGCAATATGAGCTCCATTTAGCGCAGCTTCTGTTATATGCATTGGGTGACGAATAGAAGCAGCAATAATTTCCGTCTCTAGATCGTGCACATTAAAAATTTCTGCAATCGTTGCAATTAAGTCCATACCATTATGGCCTATATCATCTAAACGGCCAAGAAAAGGTGATACATAAGTAGCTCCAGCTCTTGCTGCAAGCAACGCTTGATTTGCATTAAAAATGAGCGTAACATTCGTTTTGATTCCTTCATCGGAAAAAGCTTTCACAGCTTTTAAGCCTTCAATAGTCATCGGAACTTTAATCGTAATATTTGGAGCGATCTTAGCAAGCTCTTTTCCCTCTTCAATCATCTCTGGTGCTGTTGTAGCAATAACCTCAGCGCTAACTGAGCCGGGTACGAGTGAAGTTATTTCACGTAGACGATCGTGAAAGGAAACATTTTTTTCTTTCGCAACTAAACTTGGATTTGTCGTTACTCCAGATAAAATCCCAACTGAATGAGCTTCACGAATTTCTTCAATGTTTGCAGTATCAATAAAAAATTTCATTATCATTATTCCTCCTAAATAAATATAATAAAACAATTTTTTCGCATTTTTCGTTGTATTTCGTACTAATAAATATACATGAGTTCTGGTCATATTACACGTAATAAGGAGCTATCGCAGCAAATCTTATGAAAAGAAGCCGAAGAAAAAAACAAAACCGCCCTTCATTTCAAGTATCTACAAAGATAATGAAATAATGCACAATAGTTGTGCAAAGGCGGTTTCTCCGTGTATAGAGATTATTTGGCTAGCCTACCATATCATATGAACAATCACTATATGAAAATGTTCTAATAGCTAAGAAAAACACGCAATATAGAATTGATGTGTCATTCCTTTGGTAAGACTTACGCTTTATTTGATGAACCAAATTCCTTCATTTTACCTTTAACAGTCTCTTTAATAGCTTCACGAGCTGGTCCTAAGTATTTACGTGGATCATACTCTTCTGTTTTTTCAGCTAACACTTCACGAACGACTTTAGCTGAAGCAATTTGGTTTTCAGTATTTACATTAATTTTTGATGTTCCTAATGAAATAGCCTTTTGAATATCTTTCGTAGGAATTCCTGTCCCTCCATGAAGCACTAAAGGAATACCTGTTAATTCCATAACTTCTTTCATGCGATCAAAGCCAAGATTAGGTTCGCCTTTGTATGGACCATGGACAGATCCTAGAGCTGGTGCAAAGCAGTCTACCCCAGTTTCACGAACAAGTTGATCACATTCAGATGGAATTGCATACATTGCATCTGCATCATCAACTACTAAATCGTCTTCTTGACCACCAATACGGCCTAATTCCGCTTCCACAGAAACTCCGTGTATGTGTGCAAGTTCAACAACTTTTTGCGTAATAGCAATATTTTCTTCAAGTGGATGGTGAGATCCATCAATCATAACAGAAGTAAAACCTGCATGGATTGCTTCAGCACATTTTTCAAAGCTTGAACCATGGTCTAAATGAATCGCCACAGGAACTGTAATGTTATAATCTTCAATTAATCCTTCAACCATCTTTACAACTGTTTTAAATCCACCCATATAACGAGCAGCACCTTCAGAAACACCACAAATAACTGGTGAATTTTCTTCTTGAGCAGCTTGTAAAATTGCTTGTGTAAATTCTAAGTTGTTCAGGTTAAACTGTCCAACTGCATATCCTTCATCTTTTGCTTTGTTAAGCATTTCGGTCATAGAAACTAAAGGCATATCATTATCCTCCTTAAGGCAGCTAATTAGTATATTTTCCTATAAGTTCATCATATGTAGAGTATCCATATTCATCAAATACTATGTACTGTCCAAATGTTATTAGAGACATTCACAAAAGTTATGGAACAGTGCAATTGTTATCGTTTGAAGAATACTCACATTTGATCATAACTTATTTACATTTCATAGCATACCAACTTACTTGTCAAAGCTCAATAGTTTCGTTCGAGTAGTAATCGCTTACATAGCAATTTTCACTAAAAAGTCATTGTTTAACAGAACCAATTGACAATTGTTCTTTCACAGCTACACGAATTTCATCAATATCAAAAGGCTTAGCAAAATGAGTAATCGCTCCTAAATCCTTCGCTTCTTGAATCATGTCCAACTCACCATACGCTGTCATAATAATGACCTTGACCTTTATATCTTGATCGTCTACCCTCATTCTCTTTAATATCTCTATTCCATCCATCCCTGGAATTTTCATATCTAGCAATACTAAGTCAGGAGAGTGCTTTTTCACAATATCTAATGCCTCAACTCCATTAGAAGCTTGAAATGTTACATAACCTTCTTTTTGAAATACTTCGTTGAGTAATATACGAATGCCATACTGATCATCGACAATTAGTATTTTGTGCCCCATTCTTTTTCACTCCTCAAAATAAGTTTCCCTACTTAACTACTTTTATTTCTCGTTAATTTCACATTTTCCTTCTTTATATTGATTTTATTTTACATTCCTTCCTAGATTATTCAATTTTAAGCAAAGGTTCTTGTCGTTAACTTTATCGCTATTTTTACTAAATTACCTCTGTTGAATGAACTTTTATAAGATTTACACAGTTGTAAATAAGAAAAGGTGTTCAACCGTTAGTTTTGTATTTGAGTTTATCTCTTAATATAAAACAACTTATGAAAAAACAGCAATGTTTAAATAGCTGAAACTAACCAATTTAGGAATTTGAATTTAATTACTATTACAGTTAAACTTGCTAAAGAAAAGTTAAGTAATGAGGGATTAGTTCGAAATTTTCTAGCGGATTGACTTTCAAGCTTGAATTAATAAATCACTGGAGGATTTACACTGCATGTTAAAAATATTTACTACTCAGCTAACAGGATTATTCAAAAAAATAACAGATAACGAAGAAGATCACATAGAAGATGGGGCTAGACTGCTTGCACAAGCTATTATTGGAGATGGCTCAATATATGTGCTCGGAATTCATGAAATGGAAGCTATTGCAATAGAAGCATCTATCGGAACAGAACCTTTACCTAAAATCAAAAGATTGTCTATGCATGATGATTTTACTTCAATTCATCAAACAGATCGAGTACTCTTAGTCACAAGATATTCGACTGATGAAAAGGCAATTGAAAGTGCATCATCACTTATGAACCTTAGTATACCAATTGTAGCTATATCAGCAGACTCTTCAAAAGAAAATGAAACTTCATTAACTGATTTAGTAGATGTACACATCGATACAAAACTTATCAAACCATTAATTCCAAATAGTGATGGCACGCGCTTTGGTCTACCTACAATGATGGCAGCTTTGTTTGCTTACTATGGTCTAGCTTATACAATTGAAGAAATTATCGACGAAAACTAACGGATTGTCACAATTTACCCTGATCACCGTTGCTTAAACATAAGCAACGGTGTGTTCGGGTCGGCTACGCTTTTATCCTCCAGCTTCGCCTCCTACTCCCTCGAGGTCGCTTCAGCATTGCATTCGAAGGCAAAATGCGCCTTCATATGAAATGCTTCCAGCGCTTGTCAGGACTACCAGTCGACTACGCTTTTGTTACTATTGAAGCTTGGATGAAGTCATGGAATAATCGTTGAGGCCTTGTTGGTCGTGACGTAAATTCCGGATGAAATTGTGATGCAACAAACCAAGGGTGATCTTTTAATTCGATTATTTCTACAAGACGTCCATCAGGACTTGTCCCAGAAAATACAAACCCTTTTTCTTCAAGCATTTGGCGATATTGATTGTTAAATTCATAGCGATGACGATGACGCTCATAAATAACTTCATCTTTATAGGCCTCAGAGGCTTTTGTTCCATCTGATAATTTACATGGGTAAAGACCTAATCTTAATGTGCCACCTAAATCCTCAATATCTTTTTGCTCAGGCAATAAATCAATGACAGGATGCGGTGTTTCAGGATCTATTTCTGCAGAATGAGCACCTTGCAAGCCAACAACATTACGTGCAAATTCAACAGAAGCTAATTGCATCCCTAAACATATTCCTAAAAATGGAACTTTATTTTCACGTGCATACTGAATTGCTAAAATTTTCCCTTCAATACCTCGGTCACCGAAACCGCCAGGTACTAAAATACCATCTACTTCTGATAGTAGATTAACAACATTATCTTTCGTCACATGTTCTGAATTAATCCACTTAATATTGACATCTGTATCAAATGCATAACCTGCGTGGCGCATTGCCTCAACAACTGATATATATGCATCCTGTAATTCAACATACTTACCAACAAGGGCAATTGTTGTTTTATTCGAAAGGTTTTTCACCTTATTAACAAGATCTTCCCATTCAGTCATATCAGCAGGTTTACAAGATAACTTCAAGTGGTCACATGTGATTTGATCCAGCTTTTGCTCTTGAACTGCAAGTGGCACAGAATACAATGTATCCGCATCACGCATTTCTACAACAGCCTTCGAATCAATATCGCAGAACAATGCAATTTTATCTTTCATATCATCAGATATCGGCATTTCTGTTCTAACAACGATAACATTAGGTTGAATTCCTAAGCTACGAAGCTCTTTTACACTATGTTGTGTTGGCTTTGTTTTCATTTCGCCAGCAGCTTTAAGATATGGAACTAATGTACAATGAATGTACATTACATTGTCTCTTCCGATATCACTCTTAATTTGTCGTATTGCTTCTAAGAATGGTAAAGATTCGATGTCCCCTACTGTTCCACCTATTTCTGTAATTACAACATCAGCGTTTGTTTCTCGCCCAGCTCTAAAGACACGTTCTTTAATTTCATTGGTGATATGTGGTATAACTTGAACAGTTCCACCTAAATAATCACCACGTCGTTCTTTTTTTAATACAGTTGAATAAATTTTTCCTGTTGTTACATTACTGTATTTATTCAAATTTATATCTATGAATCGTTCATAATGACCTAAATCTAAATCTGTTTCAGCTCCATCATCAGTAACAAAAACTTCTCCATGTTGATATGGACTCATCGTTCCAGGGTCGACATTAATATATGGATCAAATTTTTGAATCGTTACGTTTAATCCTCTATTTTTTAATAATCTTCCCAATGATGCTGCTGTAATACCTTTCCCTAATGATGATACAACTCCGCCAGTAACGAAAATATATTTTGTCATTGTTTTTCCCCTTTCAAAATCCTATATATATGAGGATGTTCAAAAAGCACGATAAAAATTACTATTTAGTATCATTGCTTTTCGTTCACCTTTCTTAATAGGTCCGCTAGATTGTATAAAACGGCAAAACCTTTATAACAGGGGATAATCATTTTTAGTGCACAGCACCATGGATTTCTTATCCTAAAAAATAAAAAATGCCCCTCTTACGAATATTCGTAAGGGAGCAGGATATTTTAATAGTTAAGATAAGTTCTTTTTTAAAGAGCCCAAAAAAGATTCTACCTAGTTCATTTATAAAAGTCAAGCGTATTATAAATCTTCCTCTTCATCTAATTCAAGATCTTCATCATCATCTTCGAGGTCGAAGTCTTCTTCTAGATCTTCATCAGTTTCCTCATCAATGTCATCGATGTCATCTAGATCCAGTTCGATATCTTCTTCTTCAAAATCGTCAGGATCATCAAAACTCTCTTCTTCTACTTTTTTAGTATCTTTGTCAGCTGCTTTTTTCGATTTTTTCTTTTTCGATTTTACCGTAGGAGTTACTTCTTCCTCAATTTTTTCATAAGGGTACCAAGACCTTAATCCCCATAGATTTTCACCAACACAAATAAACCGCCCATCAATATTTATATCAGTATAAAATTGAGAAATTTTTGTGTTAATTTCATCTTGGGATAAATGAAGAGAAGCTGTAATCTCATCCATTAACTCTTTAAATGTAATAGGCTTCTTTCTGCTTGATAAAATGTCAAATGCAATTTCGATAAGTGACATTTCTTTTAATTGGTCCAACGAATATTGTTTTAAACTCAAAAGGGACACTTCCTTTCATTGCTTCCACTCTAAGTAATACCATTCATTATAAACAAATTCAACCACTTTATGCTACTCAATTCTATGTATTTGTGAAAAATGTTAATTAATAGAACGAAAAGTCATAGAGACAGTTCCCTCGAAGGCGCTTCAGCTATACAACCTGAAGGTAAAATACACCTTTTTGTGTCGAGGCTCCAGCGTTTGCCTCTCGAGGTCACTTCATCATTTCATCTGAAGGCAAAAAGCGCTTTTTATGAAATGACTCCAGTGCTTGTCGGGAGTTAGCAGTCGGCTTCGCTTTTCTTTATCCAGCTACGCCTCCTTGCCTCTCGAGTCGTTTCACCTTTTCACCAGAAGACATAAAGCGTCTTCAGTTGTAAAGGCTCCAACGCTTGTCAAGCCAATACAGTCGGTTCCGCTTTTCTTCCTGTCCAGCTCCGCCTCCTTGCCTCTCGAGTCGTTTCACCTTTTCACCAGAAGACATAAAGCGTCTTCAGTTGTAAAGGTTCCAACGCTTGTCGAGGCAATTCAGTCGGCTTCGCTTTTCTTTTTACATATTACGACGGTATTGGCCGCCTACTTCGTAGAGTGCTTTTGTAATTTGGCCTAGACTTGCTACTTTTACGGTTGTCATTAATTCTTCAAAGATATTTCCTCCGTTTTTTGCAGTAGACTTCAAATTTTCCAGCGCTTTATCTACAGCATTTTCGTTCCGTTTGTGGAAGCTTGTTAAATTATGAATCTGCGTTTCTTTCTCTTCTTTAGTCGCTCGAGCTAGCTCCATATTATTAATATCATCTTCAGATGGAGGATTAGGATTCACGTACGTATTTACACCAATGATCGGCAAATCTCCTGAATGCTTTTTCATCTCATAATACATCGATTCCTCTTGGATTTTACCTCGCTGATATTGTGTTTCCATGGCACCTAACACTCCACCACGATCGTTAATACGATCAAATTCCTGTAGAACAGCTTCTTCTACTAAATCTGTGAGTTCCTCTATAATAAAAGACCCTTGCATCGGATTTTCATTTTTAGTTAACCCATGTTCTTTCGTAATTATCATTTGAATCGCCATTGCACGTCGTACAGATTCTTCAGTTGGAGTTGTTATCGCTTCGTCATAGGCATTAGTGTGTAATGAATTACAATTATCATGAAGTGCCATCAGTGCTTGCAAAGTAGTCCGGATATCATTAAAGTCAATTTCTTGGGCATGTAATGAGCGCCCTGATGTTTGAACATGATATTTTAGCTTTTGACTTCTTTCGTTTGCTCCATATTTATCACGCATAACAGTCGCCCAAATACGACGGGCAACTCTTCCAATTACAGTATACTCAGCGTCGAGACCATTGCTGAAAAAGAAAGAGAGATTTGGTGCAAAGTCATCAATATTCATACCACGACTCAAATAATACTCAACATACGTAAATCCATTGGATAACGTAAAGGCTAGTTGTGAAATAGGGTTTGCTCCTGCCTCAGCAATATGATAGCCAGAAATTGAAACAGAATAGTAATTTCGTACATTATTATTTATGAAATACTCTTGTATATCTCCCATCATTCGTAAAGCAAACTCTGTTGAAAATATACACGTATTTTGACCTTGGTCTTCTTTTAAAATATCTGCTTGAACAGTTCCACGGACATTGGCTAATGTTTTCATTTTAACTTCTTCAAGCTCATGTTCTGTCAATTTCCTGGATAATTCATGTTCAATTTTTTCGACTTGTTGGCTAATTGCAGTATTCATAAACATAGCTAAAATGATTGGAGCAGGGCCATTAATAGTCATAGAGACAGATGTGGAAGGATGACATAGATCAAACCCTTTATATAGCTTGTTCATATCATCAAGTGTACAAATGCTTACACCACTTTCTCCGACTTTCCCATAAATATCTGGGCGATAATCTGGGTCCTCCCCATATAAAGTAACTGAATCAAATGCTGTACTTAACCGTTTTGCCGCATCATCCTTTGATAAATAATGGAACCTTTTATTTGTTCGCTCAGGTGTCCCTTCACCAGCAAATTGACGCTTTGGATCTTCACTTTGACGCTTAAAAGGAAATACTCCAGCTGAATATGGAAATGCCCCAGGTACATTCTCTTTGTAAACCCAGCGTAAAATCTCTCCAAAATCCTCGTATTTCGGCAAAGCAATTTTAGGTATATCTAAGCCTGACAAGCTTTTCGTAGTTAACTCAGTTACTATTTCTTTTCCTCTAATCAATGATGTAAATTGTTTAGAAGAATATTTTTTCTTTCGTTCGCCCCAACCTTCTAAAATAGCCTTTGATTCCTTCGTTAGCATAGAATCATATTCATTTTTAATCGTTTTTAGCGAGGAAATAACAGCCTCATTTCCTTCTTTTTCTTTCACACTTGTTATTGCACCATCAAGTTGATAGAGCTTACGAGCAATTTGCACTTGCTGTTCAGCCTTTTGATGGTAGTCTCGCACTGTATCAGAAACTTCCCTTAAATAATGACGTCTATCATTCGGAATAATTACATTTTGCTTTTCAATATCTGTTACCATTTGCAAATCAGTAGTCCAATTGGTACTATATTTTTCATTAATTCTGTTAACTAAAGCAACAAATAATGTATTCGTACCAGGATCATTGAACTGACTAGCCATTGTAGCAAAAACTGGCATTTCATCTAGCTCTTTATCATACAACATATGACTACGTTGATATTGCTTTTGTACTTGTCGTCTAGCATCCTCGGATCCTTTTCTTTCAAATTTATTAATGACTACCATGTCTGCAAAATCTATCATATCAATTTTTTCTAATTGTGAAGGTGCGCCAAATTCACTAGTCATTACGTACATGCTAAGATCACAAATTTCTGAAATTTCAGCATCTCCTTGACCTATTCCACTCGTCTCTACGATGATAAGATCAAACCCAGCTGCCTTCACAATAGCTATTGAATCATGAATAGCTAATGACAGCTCAGATTTTGAACCTCTTGTAGCTAAACTTCTCATATAGACATTAGGAGAGAAAATTGCATTCATGCGTATACGATCTCCTAAGAGTGCTCCTCCAGTTTTTTGTTTTGTAGGATCTATTGATAAAACAGCTACTTTTATATTTGGAATTTCATTTATAAAACGACGAATAAGCTCATCGGTTAACGAGCTTTTCCCTGCACCTCCAGTACCAGTTATCCCGATAACAGGTACATGCTGTCCTAAATCCTTTATGCGTTCTAGAGTAGTAGAAACTAACTCTTCGGATTCATTTACATTTATTTCGGCAGCAGAAATCATTTTTGCTATTGACCTACTATTTTTTGATTTAACCTCTTCTACTTCATCTGCTAATGAAGTCGACAACGTAGGAAAATCACATTCTGCTAACATTTTGTTAACCATTCCTTGTAACCCTAAATTCCTCCCATCATCAGGAGAAAATATTCCAGCAACTCCATACTCTTGTAGCTCTTTTATTTCACTTGGAATGATTACTCCGCCACCACCCCCGTATATACGGATGTGTGAAGCTCCTTTTTCTTTCAATAAGTCGTACATATACTTAAAATACTCAACGTGACCACCTTGGTAAGAAGATATCGCTATACCTTGAACGTCCTCTTGAACAGCAGCATTTACTACCTCTTCCACAGATCTGTTATGACCAAGGTGAATGACCTCTGCGCCACTCGCTTGGAGAATTCGCCTCATAATGTTGATTGATGCATCGTGCCCATCAAACAAACTGGAGGCTGTCACAAAACGAATATGGTTTGTTGGACGATATACTTGTTCAGTACCCATGGTGCCCTCCTCTTATTCCCTTTAGTAATAATTCCGTCTGAAGTTCTATATACTCCTCTAAACTATATAATTTCTGAAGTGCCCAGCGTCGAAAGCCCCACATTTGGCCTTGCACAAAGATATTATGTGCTAGCAACTTTATCGCCCTATCACTTAGATGAAATTCATTGTTTTCGACACAGCGATTGATAACACTTTCAAACATACCAACCATCTCTATTTCTTTTTTTAGCACATAAGGCAACGCATCCTTAGAAAGTGATTTAGCCTCCTGATACATAACGAGCACTTCATCCTGCATTTCATCCATGACTTTAAAATAAGATGAAATAGCTAGTTTTAAGCTTTCAGTGGTCCCTTGCTTTGTATCGATATTTTCTTCTAAGCGGTTATGCACCTCATCATAAATACTGTCACATACTAAATAGAGAACATCCTCCTTCGTTCTGATGTATTCATATAAAGTTCCGATACTAAAACCAGAAGCCTTTGCTATCTCTCTTGTAGTTGTCCTATGAAAGCCTTTCGCCTTGAAAAGTGTTACTGCTCCTTTAATCATTTGGCTTCGTCTCTTTTTAACGAGTTGCTCATCCTTAACAGAAGCAAGCACCTCTCGTTTATTCATTGAATCACAACCTTCAGCCGAGATATATCTAAAGCATCGTTTGAAGAGTATATACCCTACCTCTACTACGATTATTTAAAAAGGTGGTGTGAGGATGAATCTACTCACACCATAAATTGGTATTATGCCATTACATTGTAGTTACCTAATTAGTTATTTCGTTAACATGCGTGATATTACAAGGCGTTGTATTTCTTGTGTTCCTTCATATATTTGGGTGATTTTTGCATCTCTCATAAAACGTTCAACTGGATATTCCTTCGTATAACCATACCCACCAAATACTTGTACAGCTTCAGTTGTCACGTTCATAGCAGCATCTCCTGCAAATAACTTAGACATAGCAGACTCCTTACCGTATGGTAAACCCTCTGACTCTAACCAAGCTGCTTGATAAGTCAATAATCTAGCTGCTTCAATACTTGTTGCCATGTCCGCTAGCTTAAAGCCTATCCCTTGCTGGGCAGCTATCGGTTTACCAAATTGATACCTTTCCTTTGCATATTCAGTCGCCGCATCAAGTGCTCCCTGAGCAATACCAACTGCTTGCGCAGCAATGCCATTTCGCCCACCATCCAGTGTCATCATAGCAACTTTGAAGCCTTCTCCCTCTTGACCTAATAAATTCTCCTTAGGTACACGACATTCCTCAAAAATTATTTCAGTTGTTGGTGAGGAACGAATACCAAGCTTACTCTCCTTCTTACCTATAGAAAACCCTGGGAAATCTTTTTCAACAATAAACGCACTCGTGCCTTTATGTTTATGAGAAGGATCAGTTATTGCAAAAACAACGTAATAGTCTGCTATTCCACCATTCGTTATGAAAATTTTGGAGCCGTTTAGTACATAGCTGTCACCATCAAGTCTTGCAGTCGTTTTCATACCTCCTGCATCCGACCCAGATCCTGGTTCTGTTAAACCATAAGCACCTACCGCACTTCCTTGCGCCATTGGTGTTAAGTATTTTTGTTTTTGCTCTTCATTACCAAACTTAAAAATTGGCCAACCTGCTAAAGATGTGTGAGCAGATAATGTCACTGCTGTAGAAGCACATACCCGAGATAGCTCCTCTATCGCGATACAATAAGCCAAATAGTCACTACCAATTCCTCCGTATTCCTCTGGCCAAGGAATACCTGTCAAACCTAACTCTGCCATTTTTTTAAATATACCATGATCGTATCGTTCCTCTTCATCACGTTCTGCAGCAGTAGGCGCAACCTCATTTCTTGCGAAGTCTCGGACCATTTTGCGAATCATTTCATGCTCTTCAGATAATTTGAAATGCATATCAAAATCCCCCTTAAATTTAATAGAAAACGTTTACAAATGTTTGTTAATTACAATCCGTTGTATTTCACTAGTTCCCTCATAAATTTCAGTTACTTTGGCATCACGAAATAATCTTTCGACAGGATACTCCTTCGTATATCCATATCCACCAAATATTTGAATGGCTTCTGTTGCATTTTCCATAGCCGTTTTGGAAGCGAACAACTTAGCAATCGATGCTTCCTTGCTACATGGCAACTGATTTTCCCGTAAAAATGCAGCTTGATAGACTAATAGTTTTGCAGCTTCAACATTTGTAGCCATATTTGCAAGTTTAAATCCGACCCCTTGCTGGGCAGCTATCGGCTTACCAAATTGTTGTCGTTCTTTGGCATAAGCAATTGCATGTTCTAAAGCTGCTTCTGCAATTCCTAGTGATTGAGCAGCAATGCCAATTCTTCCTACGTCAAGGTTTGCCATTGCAATCTTAAATCCCTGACCTTCTTCACCTAACAAGTTTTCAGCAGGGACCTTCATATCTTCAAAAGAAAGCTGGACTGTTCTCGACCCGTATAAACCCATTTTGTGTTCATCTTTACCAATTATTAAACCAGGTGTATCTTTGTCAACGATAAACGCTGAAATCCCCTTACTGCCTATATGATCTTTATTAGTGCGGGCAAATACGATATACGTGTCTGCTTCCCCGCCATTTGTAATAAAAATTTTCGAACCATTGATAATATAATAATCATCTTGCTTTTCTGCTCTCGTTTTTAAACTAGCGGCATCAGACCCTGCACTCGGTTCAGTCAAACAAAACGCTCCTAAATATTTCCCTGATGCAAGCTTAGGTATATATTTTTGTTTTTGCTCTTCATTCCCAAAATATAGTATCGGATTTGTTCCGACAGAAGTATGCACAGATAAAATGACTCCAACCGTAGCACTTACTTTAGACAGTTCGTGAATGGCAATAATATACGATGTAAAATCCATCGCAGCACCGCCATATTGTTCAGGAATAGTAATCCCCATGAGACCAAGATCCGCCATTTTATTTATGATGTGGCGAGGAAATACTCCTTGCTCCATTTGTTCAATGGACGGGGTAATTTCTGCTTGTGCAAAATCTTGAACCATCTTCCGCATCATTTCTTGTTCTTCTGTAAAATTCAGGTTCATTTTCTGTTCCCCCTTATCACTAATTACTCATACACATAAAAGCCACGGCCAGTTTTCTTACCTAACCACCCAGCTTTCACATATTTTCTTAATAATGGGCATGGACGGTATTTATCATCACCAAACCCTTCGTGTAATGTCTCCATAATGTACAAGCAAGTATCTAAACCAATGAAATCTGCAAGCGTTAAAGGACCCATCGGATGATTCATCCCTAGCTTCATCACTTGGTCAATTGCCTCTTCGGATGCTACACCTTCATATAACGTATAAATCGCCTCATTAATCATAGGCATGAGAATTCTATTTGAAACAAACCCTGGAAAATCATTCACTTCTACAGGGACTTTATTAAGTTGGTGTGTCATCGCTTCAATCGCTTCGTACACCTCGTCGTTTGTAGCTAAACCACGTATAATTTCTACTAACTTCATAACTGGTACAGGATTCATAAAATGCATACCAATCACTTGTTCTGGGCGTTTCGTTGCTGCAGCTATTTCAGTAATTGGAAGTGATGATGTATTTGTTGCTAAAATAGCATGTTCAGGAGCAATTTGATCGAGCTCAGCAAAAATTTGTGTTTTCACTTCCATATTTTCAACTGCTGCTTCAATGACTAAATCAATGTCTTTTGCATCTTGTAATTGCTCTGAAGGAGTAATTCGATCTAATATCGTTTGTTTTTGTTCTAACGACATGCGGTCTTTTTCTACTTGTCTCGATAAATTTTTCGAAATATTAGCTAAGCCGCGATTTACAAATTCTTCTTTAATATCATTGAGTATGACTGAGAAGCCTGCTGTCGCACATACTTGAGCAATACCAGACCCCATCTGTCCTGCTCCAATGACCATAACTTTTTTTATATTCATTTCTATACCCCCATACCTAAAACTTAGTTAACAGCATTTATTGACCTTATTTAACTTCAACCATGATTGCATCCCCTTGGCCTCCACCGCTACAAATAGCAGCAATTCCTAAACCACCTCCACGACGCTTTAGCTCATGGATGAGTGTAATAATAATCCTAGCTCCACTAGCTCCAATTGGATGCCCAAGTGCTACTGCACCCCCATTTACGTTCACTTTTTCTTGGTCAAGTGATGCTATTTTTCCACTTGCTAACGCCACAGCGGCGAATGCTTCATTAATCTCAAATAAATCGATATCGTCAACTATTTTTCCAGTTTTCTTAAGGATTTCATTTATGACTAAACCAGGTGTCTTCGGAAAGTCTTTAGCTTCAACAGCGATAGCTGCATGCCCAACGATTGTTGCAAGAGGTTCTCTGCCTTCACGTTGTGCCCTCTCTTCACTCATAAGAACTAGAGCTCCAGCTCCATCATTAACACCTGGAGCATTGCCTGCTGTAATCGTGCCAGTTTGGTCAAATACTGGCTTTAAAGTTGATAACTTTTCAATAGATGTATCTTTTCTAGGTGCTTCATCTAGCTCAACAATGATAGGTTCTCCTCTACGTTGAGGTACTTCAACAGATACAATTTCTTCAGCAAGCTTACCTGATTCAATTGCCGAAATAGCGCGTTGATGACTTCTGAAAGCCCATTGATCTTGCTCTTCTCTGCTAAGTTCAAATTCTGTAGCTACACCATTTCCATATGTACCCATATGCACTCCAGTGAAGCTACATGTTAAGCCGTCGTGAATCATCAAATCTTTAACGTCCGCATCACCCATTCTCATACCCCACCGAGCTTTTGGCATCATGTAAGGTGCATTACTCATCGATTCCATCCCACCAGCAACGATCACTTCTTCATCACCAGTACGAATAATTTGATCAGCTAAAGTAACACTGCGCAGCCCTGAAGCACAAACTTTATTTATGGTCTCAGTTTTTACCTCCCAAGGGATTCCAGCTAATTTAGAAGCTTGGCGTGAAGGAATTTGACCTTGTCCCCCTTGTAGCACAGATCCTAGAATTACTTCATCTACATCTGTAGCTTCCACATTCGCACGTACTAGTGCTTCCTTGACAGCTATGGCCCCTAAATCAACAGCTTTTTTTGAACTTAAACTACCTCCAAATTTTCCAAAAGGTGTACGTACCCCACTTAAAATAACTGTTTTCCCCATGTAAATCCCCTCCACAAATTTTGTTATTAATTTAGTAAGCGTTTTCATTTTGCGTTAACAATGTCTTTACATGAATTCGAAGTATCTTTTCTTCCTAATAACGATGTCAATCATATGGAATATGCTTTGCTGTCGTAATGAATGATCATTGCAACAAAGCTACGAAAAGAGCCGAATTAGTAAAGCGCAATGCTTCCCATACTATCTAAAACCTACCTACGTCTTGTCGGCAACGGTAGTATGTCGTCAACTATAATTACTTTTATGCACCGACTTTTTACTTAGGAGTTTTAGAGTGAAGCGACTCAGTACAGCTTGCACATGCACCAGCACCATATGCTTGCCAAAAGAGCTGCTCTGTATAGCTGACTGAACGCTCGCTCACTCATCTCCATTTTAAGGAGGTGTACTTAAGCACACCTCTAAAATACTAACTTTGATTTAGCCCGTTTTCGCATTGATTGTTGTTATTCGTATTAAGAAATAGACCGTACTCAACTAGTGTTCGTGGCATCTTTTCTTCTGTACAAAGATGACTAACAAAATAAATCCAGTTTTGTGGTACTAAATTGATAACAATAGCAACAAAGTCTACGAAAAGAGTCTTAATTTATAACTCTATTGTACTGAAAAATAGTCAAAATAGAAATACTTTACTAAATTTTCTATCTGTTTCACATTACTAAAATTAAGATGCTACTTCTTCTGCACTACCAATGACTGATTTTTCTAGAAGTTCTGCTACATCATAAGTTCCAATACGCTCTTCAACTTCCTTCGCCTTCGTTCCATCACTTAACATTGTTAAACAGTATGGACATCCAGAACTAATGACAGTTGGATTCACAGCTAATGCTTGCTCAGTTCTAGCAACATTTACACGGTTTCCTGTCGTTTCTTCCATCCACATCAGTCCTCCACCTGCTCCACAACACATACCTGTTTCACGCTTACGTTCCATCTCAATAAGTTCCACACCAGGAATAGCTTTTAAAATATCACGAGGTGGTTCATACACTTCATTGTATCTACCTAAATAACAAGAATCATGGAATGTAATTGTTTCTTTTACTTCGTGCTTAGGAACTAACTTACCTTCTTTTACTAATTGATCTAGAACTTCAGTATGATGGAATACTTCAGCTTCTAACCCGAAGTCCGGATACTCATTTTTGAAAGTATTATAAGCATGTGGGTCGATTGTTACAATCTTCTTCACATCATGTTTTTGTAGCTCTGCTATATTATTCGTAGCTAGTTCTTGGAATAAAAATTCGTTACCTAAGCGTCTTGGCGTATCACCTGAGTTTTTCTCTTTGTTACCAAGGATAGCAAATTTTACTCCTGCTTCATTCAATAGCTTAGCGAATGATAGTGTTATTTTTTGGCTACGATTATCAAATGCTCCCATCGATCCAACCCATAATAAATATTCAAACTGTTCACCAGATTTTTTCATTTCTTTCACTGTTGGGATATTCACATCTTCACGAATATCACGCCATTTGTCTTTTTCTTTACGGTTTAATCCCCATGGGTTACCTTGTCGCTCAATATTCGTCATTGCACGTTGAGCATCTGCATCCATTTTTCCTTCTGTAAGAACGAGATAACGGCGAAGGTCAATAATTTTATCTACATGTTCATTCATTACAGGACATTGATCTTCACAGTTCCTACATGTTGTACATGCCCATAACTCCTCCTCCGTAATGACATCACCAATTAAGCTCGGGTTATATGCAAGCTCTACAGCTGCTGCAGATTCATTCACACCTTTTCCAGCGCCAGATACAGCTAATTGATTCCCTTGAGTATTTGAAAATGCAAATGTTGGCACCCAAGGAGCTTGTGAAGTAATAGCTGCTCCCTTATCAGTTAAATGATCTCGCAGCTTTAAAATGATATCCATCGGTGAGAGCATTTTTCCTGTCCCTGTTGCAGGACACATATTCGTACAGCGTCCACACTCAACACATGCGTATAAATCAATTAATTGTGTTTGAGTAAAGTCTTCAATTTTCCCTACCCCATAAGTTTCTTGCGTTTCATCTTCAAAATCGATCTTTTCAAGCTTTCCAGGGTTTGATAAACGATTAAAAAATACATTGGCAGGACCTGCAATAAGATGAGCATGTTTAGATTGTGGTACGTAAACTAAAAACGTTAATAAAATAAGTAAATGAATCCACCATGACACATAAAAGACAACGATTGAAGCTGTTTCACCAATCCATCCAAAAAGGTATGCTAACGAAGAAGCAATTGGCTCACTCCACGATAACTCTTCACCATGCCATACTAACCCCATGCCATTACCAAGAAGAACTGAAACCATTAAGCCACCGATAAAAATAAGCACTAAACCTGACTTAAATCCCCTTTTTAAACGAACAAGCTTTTCGATATAACGGCGATAAAATGCCCAAATAACAGCTACTAAAATGACTAAAGTAACAATCTCTTGAAAAAAAGTAAACGCAGGATATAGAGGCCCTAGCGGTAAATGAGAACCCGGTTTTAATCCCTTCCAAATAAAGTCAATCGCTCCAAATTGAACGAGGATAAAACCATAAAAGAACATGACATGAATCACGCCACTTTTTTTATCCTTCAATAATTTTTTTTGCCCAAACACGTTTACCCATATTTTATTCAGGCGTTCTTTATATTTTTTATCAAATTCAACCTTCTTCCCTAGCTTTATATACGCAATTCTTGTTTTCACAAGGTATGCAAATAAATATAAACCGTAAGCGGTTACAAGTAGGAATGCTATTAAATTAATAATTAGTAGATTCTCCACGGTAGTAATCTCCCCTCAAATAATTAATTTTCTGACTAATATTATAATTCCATTATATAATGAATGAGCATTCAGTCAATATTTTTTATATAAATAATATACTCTTATTATTTTTTACAAAAAATAAAATCAGCTAAAATCGGTAAAAATAACACAATGATGTATTGGATGGAGGGATAAATGAATGAAATTTGTTCTTTTTCTTGCAATTTTGTTGTTACTCTTAATTATGTGGGTACGTTTGGATTTAAAACTTGGACGACATAAGTATATGAGAAAAGTAACGGATAAAACATATCCATTACATCAAGGTGAGTTAAGCTTGTTTACAAATGGTCATGAATTCTTCAATGACTATTTTCAATACATTAGAAACGCAGAAACACAAATTCATGTACTATTTTTTATTATTAAAAATGATGAGATTAGTTCAGAATTTTTCTCATTGTTAAAGCAAAAAGCAAGGGAAGGCGTTGAAGTTCGTTTACAAGTAGACTGGCTCGGTGGTTTTAAAGTTTCTAAACAAATTGTACGGTCTTTACGTGAAAATGGAATCTCCTTCTCTTATAGCAACACTCCTAAGTTCCCATTCTTTTTTTATACACTAAATAGACGTAATCATCGAAAAATAACAATTATAGATGGAAAAGTTGGCTATCTAGGTGGGTTTAACGTCGGAAGAGAATACTTAGGGAGAGATCCTAAAATGGGATTTTGGCGTGATTACCATTTAAAAATTATCGGGGAAGGAGTTGCTGACTTACAAAAACAGTTTAATAAAGATTGGTATTCAGCAACAAAAGAAAAGCTTAAAGACGAACCAAGGAAGGTAAAGTTAAACAATGATTCCATTGTATTACACCGTATCGTACCTTCGGATGGTGCATTTCTAAAAGAATCTTTCATTACAATGATAAAACAAGCTAAAAGAGAAATTTATATAGGGACCCCCTACTTTATTCCTGGTAAAGAAATTGTCAATGAATTACTTGCTGCAGCAGAGAGAGGTGTGAACATCAATATCCTCGTCCCAATGAAAGCTGATCATCCATTTGTTAAAGAAGCTGCATATCCATTCTTTAAGCCATTGCTCGTTGCTGGTTGTCATATATATCGTTTTTATAACGGATTCTATCATGCAAAGGTCGTAGCAATCGATGATGACATATGTGATATCGGGACTGCAAATTTTGACAAAAGGAGCTTTTTTATCAATCATGAAATCAACTGTTTTATTTATGATCAGAAATTTAATGAACAAGTGAAGACGACAATAAAAGAAGACATTCAACTTGCCGAACCATTAACGATTGATTACTTTACAAAACGCTCGTTACTAGATCAAGGTAAAGAATCTTTTTCAACATTAATCAACGGTTTTTTATAAGAAAAGCGAAAGTGCCTTGTTTATCCCCGACAAGCGCTGGAAGCATTTCTCAAGAAGTCGCTTTTTAACTTCATGAGAAATGGTGAAGCGACTCGAGGGGATAGGCACTGGAGCTAGACAGAAAGAAAAGCGAAAGGCGACTGCTTATCGGCGACAAGCATAAGGCGAGCCGGCTAGAAGGTTGCTATTTAACCTTCTCGTCGGTTTGACTTATGACCTCGAGCCGATGGCGCCTGTAGCTGGACAGAAAGAAAAGCGAAGCCGACTGTATTGCCTCGACAAGCGCTGGAACCTTTTCAATGGAAGGCGCTTTATGTCTTCTGGTGAAAAGGTGAAACGACTCGAGAGGCAAGGAGGCGGAGCTGGACAAAAAGAAAAGCGAAAGTGCCTTGTTTATCCCCGACAAGCGCTGGAAGCATTTCTCAAGAAGTCGCTTTTTAACTTCATGAGAAATGGTGAAGCGACTCGAGGGGATAGGCACTGGAGCTAGACAGAAAGAAAAGCGAAAGGCGACTGCTTATCGGCGACAAGCATAAGGCGAGCCGGCTAGAAGGTTGCTATTTAACCTTCTCGTCGGTTTGACTTATGACCTCGAGCCGATGGCGCCTGTAGCTGGACAGAAAGAAAAGCGAAGCCGACCCAATTCCACCTATAAGCCTCCCACGTCTTGTGGGCAATGGTGGAATGTCGCCATCCATGACTCCCCCGACAAGCGCTGGAAGCATTTCATAAGAAGGCGCTATATGACTTCATGTGAAATGATGAAGCGACAAATCCATAGACAACCCAGCAAATAGACACTGAAGCATAAACAAACGAAAGGATAGTATTTTTACTATCCTTTCGTTAATATAATATACTATAAAAATCGTTGACCACTTGCGATAAACTACATTTGCTCAGGTGCTGAAACTCCTACTATAGATAGTGCACTACGTAAAGTTATTTGCACTGCTTTCATAAGCGCAAGGCGAGCTTTACTTTGTTCTTTATTTTCTATGTTTATCACTTTTTCAGCATTATAAAAACTATGCAGTGCAGTAGAGAGTTCATAAATATAATTTGTTATACGATGTGGAATGCGCTTTTGTGCTGCTTCACTTACAGCTATCGGATATTCCCCTAACTTTTTGAGAAGGTCAATTTCCTTTTCAGATGTAATGTGTTGTAAAGCAATTTCTTCATCAATTAATAAGCCTTGCTCCTCACCTTGACGTAGCATACTACAAATCCGTGCATGAGCATATTGGGCATAGTATACGGGATTTTCATTAGACTTTGATACCGCTAAATCAAGATCAAAATCAAGGTGTGAATCTGGACTGCGCATCGCAAAGAAATAACGAACTGCGTCAAGACCAACCTCATCAATGAGCTCTCGCATTGTAACAGCTTTACCAGTACGTTTACTCATTTTGACCTTTTCCCCATTTTTAAATAAGTTAACCATTTGTATGATTTCTACTTCAAGTGTATCATTTTCATACCCTAGTGCTTGTATAGCTGCTTTCATTCTCGGAATATAACCGTGGTGATCTGCTCCCCAAATATTAATCAGCTTTTCAAAGCCACGATCCAACTTATCTTGATGGTAAGCAATATCTGGAGTTAGATACGTATATGAGCCATCATTTTTGATTAACACGCGATCCTTGTCATCACCAAAAGTTGTGGAGCGGAACCATGTTGCACCATCCTCTTCATATACATGTCCATTTTCACGCAATGAATTAAGTGCTGTATCGATTTTACCGTTTTCATATAATGAAGTTTCTGAGAACCATTTGTTAAAGGAAACTCTAAACGCTTCAAGATCCTTTTGCAGTTTACTAAGCTCAAACTGTAAACCATACTCGCGAAAATATGTAAATCGTTCATTTTCATCCATATGAACAAATTTATCACCATGTTGCTCTGCAAGCTCTTTTCCAATTCCAATAATATCTTCCCCATGATAACCGTCTTCTGGCATGTCTTGCTGCATCCCAAGTGCCTGCATGTACCGTGCTTCTACAGAGTAAGCTAAATTATTGATTTGGTTGCCAGCATCATTTATATAATATTCTCTACTAACATCATATCCTGCCTTTGCCAAAACATTAGATAATGTATCACCCACCGCTGCGCCGCGTGCATGACCTAAATGAAGATCGCCTGTTGGATTCGCTGATACGAACTCTACTTGAATGGTTTCTTTTCGACCAACATTTGTCTCTCCATATGAATCACCAGCCTTTAATATCGTTGGAATTAACTCGGTTAAATAGCTGTTATTCATGTGAAAATTAATAAATCCTGGGCCAGCTATGTCAATTTTTTCAATAGATGCCTTTGATTTGTCGAAATTATTCACTAGCTCTTCTGCAATCATTCGAGGAGCTTTTTTAGCGATTCTAGCAAGCTGCATTGCCATATTTGTAGAATAATCACCGTGTACCTTCTCTTTAGGTATTTCTAGAATAACCTCTGGAAGTTGCTCTCTTGTAGCTAACCCTGCCTTAACGACAGCTTCAGATATTTCATCCTTCAATCGATCCTTTACTTGCTCAACAATGTTCATATTTGTTCCTCCCTAAATTGTATCGTTACATTGTACCGTCCAGCTAATTCTCCTTGTATTCGTAACAAATATGTTAGCAACAAGTATCCACTTTTCTTATCTTCAGTCCACTCGTACTTTATTTGTTCAGTTGTCGTAACCATTTCAAATAAGCCGATTTCATTTCGATACTTTCCGTATGTTTCCTTATGTTGCTGAAAATACTGCTTCATTGATACGGCACCTTTACGCATAATCAGCACATCACCATGTTCATTTATTTTAACAATCGTTTTGATTTCATGTGGTGCTTCACTTTCATTAAAAGACAAATATGTAGTTTTTCCTTTTATGTAGTATAAACCATTTGTCGTAAAAGCAACACGATCGCTTTTTGAGCCATCTTTTATTTCAGAAACAAAATTAACTTTAATCGGAATACCTTTTCCATCTGATTGAACCAAAATATACACTTCCTCAAACGTACGTTATTGACTTAAATAGTATAATGATTCTTAAAAAAAAGTTCAAATACATTTGCTAGTTTTCACTCGGATTTGCTGTTTCTATACGATTGTTCAATAACCATTATCAACTTTTCCAGTTAATCTTAATGTTATCATTTCAAATTAGTAGTAATACCAGGTCATTGATTTACTAAAATATCCCTGATGCTTTTATTAGCTGAATTATACCTCTTACTGTCCAAATTCAGTTCTTTACTGTCCAATATCGGCGCTTTACTGTCCAAAATCAGTGCTTTACTGTCCAAACTCATTTCTCTACTGTCCAAAATCGGCGTTTTACTGTCCAAACTCATTTCTCTACTGTCCAAACCTCATTTCGATATTAAAGAAAAAACTGAACTTTTTTAACAAATAGTTCAGTCTTTTACACAAATTTTGAATGGACTTAAATTCAATGACATCAAAGCGCAGATTAAGTAATTACTGTCTTTGAAACATTACTTCTTTACCCAACCGAGTAAAATTTCACGCACAAATTTACTAGCAGCAATTTGTGTTTGCTCAGTCGGATCATACGCAGGTGCTACCTCAACTAAATCGGTGCCTATAATATTTAGCTTAGAATTTGAAATAAGTGTAATGGCATTCAATAGCTCTTTTGAAGTAATTCCCCCAGCTTCAGCAGTACCTGTTCCAGGAGCATGAGCAGGGTCTAAGACGTCAATATCTATCGTTACATATACATTCCGACCAGCAAGTTTAGGTAATACTTCTTTCAATGGCTCAACCACATCAAATTTAGCCATATACATGCCTGAATCCTTTGCAAATTGGAATTCTTCCTTCATTCCTGAACGAATGCCGAAAGAATATACATTTTCTGCCCCAATCAGTTCACATGCTTTTCGAATTGGCGTCGAATGTGATAAAGGCTCACCTTCATATTCTTCTCGTAAATCAGCATGTGCATCAATATGAATAATCGCCATATCCTGATATTTGTTATACATCGCTTTAAAAACCGGCCACGAAACAAGATGCTCGCCACCTAACCCAAGTGGAAACTTATTAGCTTGTAGTACTTTGGTTACAAATTCTTCAATCATTTGTAGACTTCTCGCAGGATTTCCAAATGGAAGTGGAATATCTCCAGCATCATAATATTTTACTTCATCTAAATGTCTATCTACATACGGACTATACTCCTCTAGCCCAAGTGACACTTCACGAATACGAGCAGGACCAAATCTTGATCCTGGTCGGAAGCTAACTGTCCAGTCCATCGGCATTCCATAAATCACAGCATCACTTTCTTCTACCAGTGGATGGCTGTTAATAAAAACATTTCCTGAATAAGCTTCATCAAAACGCATTTTGCTTCCCCCATTCTAAAGATACTTCAATATTGTAAACTACTTCGTTAAGTCACTAACAAATTTCGGAAGGACAAAAGCTGCTTTATGAAGCTCTTGCGTATAATATTTCGTATCAATATCATGAAATCTACCATCTTCTACTTGAAGTGGATCATATTTCTTTGAACCTAATGTAAATGTCCATAGACCGCTTGGATAAGTCGGGATATTTGCAGTATATAGACGAGTTAGTGGGAAAATTTCTTTCACATCTTTTTGTACAGTTGCAATTAACTCTGGTTTAAACCATGGATTATCTGTCTGTGCAACAAAAATCCCATCCTCTTTTAAGGCTTTTGAAATCCCTGCATAAAAACCCTTTGAAAATAGATTGACTGCAGGACCAACTGGTTCAGTTGAGTCTACCATAATAACATCATACTCATTTTCACTTTCGGCAATATGCATGAAGCCATCACCGACTATGACTTCTACTCGTGGATTGTCAAAGTGGCTCGCAATGCTCGGTAAGTATTTCTTTGAATACTCAATAACTTTACCATCTATTTCCACTAAAGTGACTTTTTTGACACTTGGGTGCTTAAGAACTTCACGGATTACCCCACCATCTCCACCCCCTACAACTAGTACATTTTCTGGATTAGGGTGAGAAAATAACGGTACATGGGCAACCATTTCATGATAAACAAATTCGTCCTTTTCAGTTGTCATAACCATGCCATCGAGAACGAGCATATTTCCAAATTGTTCAGTTTCGATCATATCTAATTTTTGAAAGTCAGTTTGCTCTGTATGTAAAGTACGCTTAATTTTCGCTGTTATTCCATAACTCGCAGTTTGTTTTTCTGTAAACCATAGTTCCATTTGTTCCTCTTCCTTTCTATCTTTAAGCTTCTATTAGTTTTCCCAAACATGATCAGGAAATGTAAATAAGAAAAGCACAACGCGCAATACCACCGTTGCTCACACCTTACGAGTAACGGTGGAATGTTGTCATCCAAATCTTATGAGGCACTTTATACCGTCAGCAAGATATTAGCTAAAAAAATTATAGATGAATCTAGCAAAATTGCAAGCAAATTTTTTAGCAAGGTATAAAAAAGAAAAATCCACCCCATACTGTTTTTGTGATAGAAAGATGAGGTGATTAGTATTGGAAATCATCACAAATCAACGTTTTAAAAAAGCGCTTAAATATTTTAGAGCTCTTATTTTTGTTACTCTTATACTACTAATCTTAATGTCGATAACTTTAATTTCTCTTTTTACGTATGCAACCGTTAAAGGTGCCCCGCCGTTAACAGTACCGCAATCTACAATTTACTATGCAAATGACGATGTCATCATAGGTGAAAGCCATAGCAAAGAAAAGCGATACTGGATTTCACTTGATCATATTTCTCCTTCTTTAATCGCAGCAACGATTGCTATAGAAGATCAAAGTTTTTTTTCACACCCTGGATTTGATTTTAAGCGAATTGCAGGTGCTGCGATAGCAGATATAAAAGCGTTAGCCAAGGTTCAGGGAGCAAGTACAATTACACAACAATATGCAAGAAACTTATTTTTAGAGCATGATAAAACATGGAAAAGAAAATTCCATGAAGCACTTTATACCATTCGTTTAGAAATGAACTATAGCAAAAATGACATTTTAGAAGGTTATTTAAATACCATATACTATGGACATGGGACTTATGGAATTGAAGCAGCTGCTCAATACTATTTTGGGAAGTCAGCTAAAGATTTAATGTTAAGTGAAGCAAGTATGTTAGCGGGTATTCCAAAAGGACCGTCACATTATTCACCACTTATTAACGAAGAAAAAGCAAAAGATCGGCAATGGACTATATTAAATGCTATGGTTAATAACAACTACATTACAGAAAATGAAGCAAGCAAAGCCTATAATCAACAAGTACAATATGTCGAACAGCAAAAGGTTAAGCATGAAGAAGTAGGACTCTATTTCCAGGACATTGTAAAAAATGAACTAGTGAACAAACTAAACATTGATGAACGGATTATTGAAATGGGCGGACTTCACGTTTATACAACACTCGATATAGAGCTACAGAAGTTAGCTGAGGAATCAATTTCTAACACCATTAATCCTTCATCTGATATACAAGTGAGTTTCGTAGCTTTGGATCAATATACAGGTGAAGTAAAAGCATTGGTTGGAGGAAGAGATTATGATGAAAGTCCCTTTAATCGGGCTGTTCAAGCAGAAAGGCAGCCAGGGTCAACTTTTAAACCTTTTTTATATTATGCTGCTTTAGAAAAAGGTTTTACTGCCTCAACTAAGTTACGAAGTGAACAAACAACCTTTATCTTTGATGAAGGAAGAGCAACTTATACACCTCATAATTATAATAATTATTACGCCGATGATACGATTACATTAGCACAAGCAATGGCTCTGTCCGATAATGTATATGCAGTAAAAACTAATTTATATTTAGGGACTAATATTCTTGTAGAAACTGCAAAAAAATTGGGTATTACAAGTAAACTAGACAATGTACCGTCATTAGCTCTTGGTACTTCTCCTGTCAGGATGATTGACATGGTTCAAGCGTACGCTACTATTGCTAACAATGGAAAGCAGATACACCCTACGTACATCACAAAGGTTATTGATCATCATGGCAATATTATTTTTGAAAAGGCTCCATCATCTGAACAAGTTCTTGATCCAGACCTAGCATTTGTTACAACGCAGTTAATGAAAGGAATGTTTGATGAGAAATTAAACGATTATACGAATGTAACAGGTAGCATTATTCAAAATGATTTAACTAAGCTATATGCTGGCAAATCTGGCACTACAAAGACCGATAGCTGGATGATTGGTTATTCACCACAAATTGTAACTGGCATATGGACAGGTTATGACAGAGATTACACCATCGACAAAGTAGATGAAAGAGCTTATTCAAAACGTATATGGGCTAATTTTATGGAACAATCATTAATAAAGGAACCTGTGCTCACTTTTCGAAACTCAACTGGGAATCTTAAAAAAGTGTATATTAACCCGGACAACGGAAAGTTAGCCACAAAAGATTGTCCTATTACATTACAAATGTATTATGTTAAAGGAACTGAACCAGAGGAATATTGTGATGAACATTCAGATAAGCCGCCACTTGATAAAAAACAAACACCTATTGAGGATAAAGGTTGGTTTAAACGTTTTATTGACTGGTTTAATTAGGCTGTTTTTTTGAATTGTTGTTTTAAGTTTTAGAAAATAAAAACAGCTAGGGTTCGTGGCATCTTTTCTTCTATAAATGATGTGCAACTTGCTGATAATAGCAACAATCTTTAAGAAAAGGGCAATTATAAGTAAGCTAACAAACTTACTCCTACAAACAAGCCTACCTATTAAATAAGTAAAAAACCCTTAACTAATAATACATAGTTAAGGGTTTTTGTCCTAGTTTTTACATGTGAATAACATTAAAACTAAGTTTACTCCGATTCGTTTAAAACATCAAGATTAATCATTATAAAATCTGGCGCTTATTAATCAAGATGAGAAGATACGGTAAGTAACAGCTATCGTTATAACAGAAAAAGAAACTACGAACTCTAGTAGTATGGTTACTTCTTAATACGAAACACCAATCACTGAGAAAACAATCTTAAATTGTGATGACTCAAGAGGATATAATTGCATTATAATTGTAAATCATTCTTTAGCTGCTCACCAGATCTATTCCACATATCAATATTATGCTCTTGTAAAAATTCTGCTAGCACTTGCTTTGAAGATACATCCATGTGTTCAACAATAATGTGGCGCTTAAGCGATTTATCCATATTATTTACATGTTCAGGGAGAGATTTATACCCACGGCGTATGTCACGATCAACAGTCATTTCACATGCAGTTACACCTGTATAAAACGGTCCTTCCTCATTTTGTTCTATCGTAACCCAAACGAGCCAATATAGTTTTCCATTAGGTACTTCATCTCTGTTTGGTAGAAATTTTATCCCTCTTTCTACATCACTACGTGCATGCATTGCACCGATATCAACAACAGCAGATTTTTCTTCTGCATCAATAATAACAGGCGATATATTATCTAAGCTTAATACACCTACTCCAAACCCACCGTGGCCATCTGTCGAATCACTTTTTTTTATAATTGTAAACCCAACTTTTTTCTTGTTATCTTTTTCCATACCATATCTTCCTCCTTTGCGAAACTGCTATATTGAAGTTACTTCATTACACTGTAGTAACATGCCTTGCAAAATACACTAAAATATAATATTCATTATGATTGCTAGTATGTTATTAACAAAAGGAATAAACGTATTAAAAATCGGTTGAATTGTATATCTGTCTAAAGGTGTTATAACTAATATTAAAAAAATGAGCGCTCCATAATTTTCATACTGTGTCAATTTTGCCCGAATATCAGGTGGTGATAAATCTTCAATGACACGATATCCATCAAGTGGTGGAAATGGTAACAAGTTAAATACGAATAGAAGAACATTTAAATTTATTAGTATAATAAAAAACGAATATAAGCTGTCACCAAAACCTATTGGTAAAAGGCCAATGATACCAAAATGAACCATAGCATTCAAAATGAATAGCCCAACAAAAGCTATTACCAAATTACTTAACGGTCCAGCTATTGATACTAAGACACCAGCTAAACGAGGATTTTTAAAGAAGTAACGATTAACGGGTACTGGCTTAGCCCAACCAAAACCTGCAATAAATATTAATAAAGTTCCTATTGGATCCAAATGTGAAAGTGGTGAAAGTGTAAGTCTGCCTTGATTTTTTGCTGTCATATCACCAAATTTATATGCGACATAAGCATGAGCAAATTCGTGTAAGGTGAATGCTATTACTAAAGCAATTACTACATATGGGATTTGTTCAATAGGAAATGCTAAAAAATTGCTCACTTTGTTTCTCCTTTTTGTTCACTTTTTATACATGCAATAATAGTATACACAATTGACTATGAAAATTCGAATTGTTAAATTAAACGTGGTAGAATTAAAACAAAAAGCGGAGAATTTCTAACAAGCACTACAGCCTTAATACATAAGTGTACTTTTTACCTTAGAGCGTTAGGGAAAAGTGAGCCCAAGTATAAGGAGCTTAAAGCAATGTGGATACATCTTAATTTCTTAAAAACCGCGGAACCCTTATGCATGGAGTGGTTTGAGCTCTGTAGCTAAACTAAAAAAGCCCTTCGCTATGGATAGCGTCCATACTATGAATATAGCTCCTCCGCAAAGCACTTACATGTTAATTTTTATATACCTTACAACTGTAAAAAGGAGAGACATCAAATGCCATATATTACTGTCAAAATGCTTGAGGGACGTTCAGAAGAACAAAAGAAACAGCTTGTTGAAAAAGTAACTGCTGCTGTTTCCGAAACAACGGGTGCACCTGCTGAAAAAATTGTAGTATTTATAGATGAGATGACTAAAAGTCATTATGCTGTTGGTGGAAAACGTTTAAGTGATGAATAAAAGGTAGACATTAAAGGGATGAGTTATAAGCCCATTCCTTTAAGCTCTATTCATAAACTCTGTCAATTCTATTTTTAATAGAAAAGTGTCATGAAACAAGCAATGCGAAAACAGCCTTAGCTTGTTACTGACTTTTTTAAGACGTCAATATATGTTACTGCTTCTTCAAATTCTGCCTCTGAATAGTTTTGCTTACTTTTTAGCGTAAATACCTTTTCCTTCACTTCATCCTTACTTAAATCTTCAAAATAAATAATTGTAGAGACAAGCTCCAAAAATCTCGCATTTTGCTCATTTAAATCACAGATCCAATTTTGTAAAAAAGGCATGTCCAATTCATAGTGATTCAAGAATTGTTCTCCTGATTCAGTTAGTGAATATCGATACTGAGAGTACCCTGCTTTCTTCTCAATTTCTTCATGAATATAACCCAAATTACAAAGCTCTTCAACTCGTAATGTAAGCTCTTCCGAATAAGGTCCATAAAAATGAAAATTATATTTTTCATAAAATGGATCGTTCATTTTTTTTGCGATAAAAATCATCTTTTGAAGCTTTTTACGTCCGACAATCTCTCCTGCTTCCGAGAATGCTTTCATAACTTTTGCATGTTCTAATAACAATTCCGTTCATCTCCTAACGCCCTTTTAACACACCTTGAAAAAAGATTGGAAAAATGGAAAAATGGCTAAATTTATATAGGATATACTCGCGACAATATTGTCGTCCCTTTTAAATACATCTATGACTTAACCTTCGTATATAGCAATTCTGTTATTTTTTTCTTTATGTTTGGATTGGATGAACGATCTTCTAATAAATCCTGAGGGAAATAAAGTTTATGGTCAGTTCTACGCTTTCCAGAAATCGCTTCAACAATTTCTGACTCTCTCGATAGCTCATGAATTTCTTCGTTTGCCATTAATAATTGAATAGGTAATCTTTCCTCTTCTTCACCAGGACGGTAAAAATCATAAGGTAAGTCTGACGAGGAATCAACTACTAAATAATATTCAGCGTTAATGCCTGCTTCATTAAAAAGTTTTGTTAACTCAATTAATTTAGTCATTTCGTCATTCGATGGATTGAACTCGACATACTTAAATAAATTTCGATTTAAAAAACGTTGACACAAATCACGTAAAATAGCATCATCTTCCTCTTGCCACGCCTGAAAATAGTATAAGATCACGCCTTCGTCCAATTTCAGATAATCAGCAAGCGCAAGTTTATTCTCAAAAAATGAGTAAAAATGAACAGGTTGACTTTTAAATGAGTAGTTGTCCTTGTATAAGTGCATAGCTCGATGCAATATCTTCGTTAAAATAACTTCAGCACTGCGAGTTACCGGATGAAAATATACTTGCCAATACATTTGATAACGACTCATAATATAATCTTCTACAGCATGCATACCACTTTGTTTAATTACTACTTGATCTTCTCTTGGGCGCATCACACGAAGTATTCGTTCCATATCAAAGTGTCCATAGCTAACGCCCGTATAATATGCATCTCGCTGAAGGTAATCCATACGATCTGCATCTATTTGACTTGAGATCAAACCGACTACTAACTTATTTTCGTATGTTTTAGCTATAACTTCAGCGACCTGTTTTGGGAAATGTTGGCCAACTTTTCGCAAAACACGATTAACCTCTGTATCCTCACGAATAATTAATTGGGTGAAATTTTCATGATCAAGGTGAAAAACCTTTTCAAAAGAATGTGAAAATGGACCATGACCTAAATCATGTAACAGTGCCGAACACAAGCAGAGTAGCCGCTCTTCACTATTCCATTCTGGGCGGCCGTCAAATACGTCATCTATAATTCTACGAATAATTTCATAAACTCCCAGTGAATGACTAAACCGACTATGCTCTGCACCATGAAAAGTTAAATAAGTTGTACCTAACTGTTTAATTCTCCTCAAACGCTGGAACTCTGCAGTTCCTATTAAATCCCAGATGACTTTATCGCGTACATGGACATATCGGTGGACAGGGTCTTTAAACACCTTTTCCTCCGTCAGTTTTTCATTGGCATATGTCATCCAATTCCCTCTTTTCGTTTGACATATTTTATATTATATCTCCTAATCAATGACAAAAAAACTCTTGATTTTATCATTATTTATCACACTAAAGAAATTTATAAGCACATGGGAATAATCCGTTACAAAAGTAAAAATCACCTTATTCATGAAACAAAGGTGATTTTTACTTTTTCTTCATTTTTTTCTCTACCTTCTCGAGCAACTCATTTTCATCCTTTGCGGAAATAGGACGATTATTTACAAATGCAAATGCTTTTTTTCTCCCAGGTCCACAATAGGACTGACAACCTACATCTATGCTAGCATTTGGATCTATTTTCTTTAAACGAGGTAGTAATGTTTTAATATTTGTTGCTTGACAATCATCACAAATACGAAATTCATTTGCCATACAGTACAGCCCCTTCTAAAACCTTCTTCATGAATAACAATATAAATATATATCATTTCGTCAATGGCTAAAGGGTATTGTACATTTAATTGATTGGTAATGCAAGTGCTGAGTTTTAATTACACCATTTGGCAGAGATATTATCTTAATCTACTCGGAATATAGAGAATAAACTTCGCAATAACTTTATTGATTTTCTTCCCTTACATTTGAGTAGCTGATGTGTAAAATATGATTTTTATAGAATCAAAGGTGCCCCAACGTCTGTTATATTAGTGCTTAGCTCTTGAGTAAAGGGACATTTAATGCGAATAAAGCTTACTAAAGAAATAAACAGCCCGAAAGCAACCAAAACATAAAATAGTAAGTATAAAGAAATTTGAATTTGTCAAAGCTATTAATAAAATATTTTATAAAAATTGGGAGTTGAGAGTATGAAAGAAAGACAGGATGCATGGACAGAAGAAGATGATTTATTATTAGCTGAAACAATACTAAGACATGTTCGTGAAGGTAGTACACAGTTAAATGCCTTTGAAGAGGTTGGAGACAAATTAAACCGCACATCGGCAGCTTGTGGCTTTCGTTGGAATGCAGTCGTACGTAACAACTATCAGAAAGCGCTAGAGTTAGCAAGAAAACAACGTAAGCAACGACAACGCTCTTTAGGAAAGCACCAACAAGTTAAAAAGACTCTATTATATAAACCGACTGTTCCTTCTATTAAAGACTTAGGTATAAATGCTATAGAAAGTAATAAAGACGTTACACTCGATCAGGTGGTCTCTTTCTTACAATCATTACAACAAAACACTAGTAATATCGATTTTCTACATAAAGAAAATGAAAGATTACGAAAAGAAAATGAAGAAATGTCTAAACAAAATAAAACATTTTCAGAAAACATTTCAAAACTACAGCAAAGTTCTATATCAATACAAGAAGATTACGACACACTCATGAAAATCATGAATCGCGCAAGAAAGCTAGTTTTAATTGAGGAAGAACAAAGCCCGACCACAGCATTTAAGATGGATAAAAACGGTAACCTAGAAAAAATGGCGAAGTAGGAAGAAAAGCGAAGCCGACTTGAACTGCCTCGACAAGCGTTGGAACCTTTTCAACTGAAGACGCTTTATGTCTTCTGCTGAAAAGGTGAAACGACTCGAGAGGCAAGGAGGCGGAGCTGGACTAAAAGAAAAGCGCAAGGTGCCCGCTTATCGGCGACAAGCATAAGGCGAGCCGACTAGAAGATTGTTCTTTAACCTTCTCGTCGGTTTGGCTTATGACCTCGAGCCGATGGCGCCTGGAGCTAGACAAGTAGAAAAGCGCAAGCGCCTTGGTCATCCCCGACAAGCACTGGAAGCATTTCACTTGAAGGTGTTATTTGACTTCATGTGAAATGCTGAAGTGACTCGAGAGGATATACAATGGAACTAGATATATGAAAAAGCACCTAACCTAGATGTTAAGTGCTTTTTCATTGCGTTCAATGACTCTCTTATAATTGTGTTCAAATAATACTAATTCATCTGCTGTTAATTGAGAAGAATAGATAGACGTACTCATATTCTTTAGTGTTGTTAACAATGCTAGCATCATATCTTGAATTGTGCTTGATTCGCCTGTCAATTCGTTTAATGAAGCCATTGTTTCAGGCTTTACGTCAGGGTAAACATATTTTGTTTCGATGCCTTTGATTGATTTGTTATAAAAATCCTTAATCAAATTTGCACGCACTCCCCCACTACCAGTCACACAAAGATAAATTTGTACAGCTACTCCACCTCTAACCCTTCGTTGAGAAATTCCTGCAAATTTCTTTCCTGCTACACTTAGGTCGTAACTTCCAGGACAATATGAACCGATGATTTCCTTAGCCTCGATCTGTAAATAAAAACGAGAAAGCATATGCTTTACTAGTTCCACCATGGCATCATAGCCCCTATTTATATCGATCCCTTTTTCTGTATCTGGGAAAATGAGAGATATATTCAAAACTCCTTCATCTAAAACAACTGCTAAGCCCCCTGAATTCCTTACAATCACTCGATATCCTTGCGACTGCAAAAAACGAACTCCATCAGTTAAGAAAGGGAGCTTTGTATCTTGAATACCCAGCACAATCGTATTGTGATGAACCCATGTACGTGCTGTTGTCACAGATTCATTTTTCCCTACAGAAGAGCATAACGTATCATCAATAGCAAAGGATTGGAGCGCATTAAAGTGTGGACCTACACTAGATTGATCAATGATTCTCCATCTGTTTTGCTCTAATAAGCTCTTTGACTGAGTATACATAATATGCGTCCCCTAACATATTTTCATTATTTTTGCAGTGCTTGAGCCGCTGTAATAAGAGCTAATTTATAAACATCCTCTTGGTTACAACCTCGGGACAAATCGTTGACAGGTTTGTTTAACCCTTGCAATATTGGGCCTACCGCTTCAAAATTCCCTAGTCTTTGAGCAATTTTATATCCAATATTCCCTGCTTCAAGGCTCGGGAATATAAACACATTAGCATCACCTTGAATAAGTGCATCAGGTGCTTTCTTTTGTGCAACAGAAGGTACAAATGCTGCATCAAATTGCAATTCTCCCTCAACCATTAATTCAGGGTTTCTTTCTTTTGCCAAACGAACTGCCTCTATTACCTTTTCGGTTTCAGGTGATTTAGCTGAACCTTTTGTGGAAAAGCTGAGCATAGCAACTTTTGGTTCAATATTAAACATTTGCGCTGTATGGGTGCTCTCTATTGCAATTTCAGCTAAATCTTGACTGTCTGGCGATATATTAATTGCACAATCAGCAAATACATACTTTTCGGTATCACGAACCATGATGAATACACCTGATGTCTTCTTAACACCTTCTTTTGTTTTAATTATTTGTAATGCCGGACGAACTGTATCTGCTGTAGAATGGGCTGCACCACTTACTAACCCATGAGCTTTTTCTGTATATACTAGCATTGTTCCAAAATAATTTTCATCTAGTAACATTTTGTAAGCTTGTTCTTTTGTAACCTTGCCTTTCCTTCTCTCAACAAAAGCTTCGACTAACGTGCTCATTTCATCATATTGTTTAGGATCGTATATTTCTACCCCACTTAACGATACTTTTAGTGCTTCAGCTTTTGCTTGGAGTTCACCTGGATTCCCAATAATGATTGGCTTAATAATTTCCTCTTGTGCTAAACGGCTTACAGCTTCTAAGATTCGATTATCATTCCCTTCTGGAAAGACAATACGGATGTTTTCACCCTTAATTTTCTCTTCTAATATGTTGAATAATTGTGACATATGTTTTTCCTCCTTTGCTCTCATCATTACTCGTTATATTTAGAATACTTGACTATTACTGAAAATCAATAAATCTATCTTAAAATAACGCTTACATGAAAGAAGTTTATCTTTTCATAATTCACAAAAAAAACACATTTATACGTATGTTGGAGTAAATTTGTCAAAACTATATGCGTAGTCACACTTCGTTCACACATATCACAGAGTTAGCTTTTTCAGAAAGCTCTTTATTACTATTTTGCTGAATTATAATAACCAAAGAAAGTTCATGTAAGTGTCAGCTGTTTTAAAGAAGGATAGCTGGCCACGAACTCTAGTTAATGTACGTGTTAGTACGAAACACTAATTAACAAAATGTTTCGTGTTTCTTAGTAATGTATAAACTGTGGTATATTAGAAATGCTATATATTTTATATCATGATCTAATTAGAGTAAACTATAATTGTCATATCATACATAATGAAGGAGATGGGTATCAATATGAGTGAAGCAGCTAAAACGTTAGATGGCTGGTATTGTCTACATGATTTACGTGCAATTGACTGGTCTTCTTGGAAACGACTAACAAGTGATGAGCGTCAAACCGCAATTCATGAGTTTGTTGGTTTACTTGAAAAATGGGGTCTTGTTGAAGAAAACCAACAGGGTAGCCATGCATTCTATTCAATTGTTGGGCAAAAAGCAGACTTTATGCTCATGGTTTTAAGGCCTACAATGGAAGAAATTAATGAAATAGAAAATGCATTTAATAAAACTAAACTTGCTGAGTATACAATTCCTACATATTCGTATGTGTCAGTGGTTGAGTTAAGTAACTATTTACCATCTGATGAAGACCCGTATCAAAACCCTGAAATCCTAAAAAGGCTATACCCTACCTTACCTAAAGCAAATCATATTTGCTTCTATCCTATGGATAAGCGTCGTCAAGGTAATGACAATTGGTATATGCTTCCGATGGAGGAACGTCGAGCATTAATGCGTTCACATGGCATGATAGGCCGGAAATATGCAGGAAAAGTTAAACAAGTAATTTCAGGTTCTGTCGGCTTCGATGATTACGAATGGGGTGTAACACTTTTTGCAGATGATGTTTTACAATTTAAAAAGTTAGTGTACGAAATGCGTTTTGATGAAGTAAGTGCTCGTTATGGTGAGTTTGGAACGTTTTTTGTCGGTAACATTTTAAATGAAGAAAAATTAAATCAACTACTACACGTGTAATATCTATAATCACTCAAGTAAAAGGAAAATGGCTCACATACATATATGGGTCATTTTCTTTTTACTTGAATTTAATGCATATCTAAAATGCTCAACTCATATCTATTAAATAGAAATCATCATTTTTCAAAAATAAGGAACCATTTTCTCTTACTTAAATAGAGTAATATTGTACGAAATTGTAGGTGGATACCTATTTGTAAGTGAGGTGAGAAGATGGCGGTAATTCCTTATACAGAAAAAGATGTAGATTTACTTGCACGCTTAATTCGTGCAGAGGCAGAGGGAGATGGCAAACTCGGTATGTTAATGGCCGGTAATACTAGTGTGAACCGAGTTAGAGCCAGTTGTTTAGATTTTAGAGACATTACATCAATACAAAAAATGGTCTTTCAGCGCCCAGGTGGATTTGAAGCAACCATAAAAGGATACTTTTATCAGCGCGCAAGAGAATCTGACAAACAGCTAGCTAGAAGACTCATAAATGGAGAAAGATTTCACCCTGCAACAAATACATTATGGTTTTTTAGGCCTGAAGGCGATTGCCCAGCACAATGGTTTAATCAATGGAATACCGGACGTTTCAAATCCCATTGTTTTTTTGCACCGACTCAGTCGGAATGTCCTAAAGTGTATTAAACCTATTTTGGTGTAAAGGAGGAATTTGATGACAAATAATTATAATCAGGGGAACTATGGAGTTTATCAATCCCAATCATCATACCCATATAGATACCCGTATCAATATGGACAACAACAACAAGTCCCACAACCAACTTCTGCCCCAACAACAGGTCCACAAGTACCAGATATGTTACCACTTGAAGAATCTTATATTGAAAATATACTACGATTAAATAAAGGGAAGGTAGCAACTGTTTATATGACCTTTGAAAATGGTCGAGAAGGAAGAACACAAATATTTAAAGGAATGATTGAGGCTGCTGGACGTGACCATATCATACTTAGCGATACTGAGTCGGAAAAGCGCTATGTATTATTGATGGTGTATCTAGATTATATTACCTTTGATGAAGAAATAGAATATTACCCAGATAGAATTGTAAGCTACTCTCCTAGGTGAAATGTCATCAACCACGACTTCTCCTAACAAGCATTCTAGACATTTCAGATGAAGGCGCATTTTGCCTTCGGATGGAATGGTGAAGTGACCTTGATGGACTCGAGAGGTTTCGCTAAGACAACGGTTGGAGTAAATAGCCATAAAACACGTAACCCTAGGCAGTGAAAAAAAGCAATAAAGTTTATGAAAGGCTCTTTTCGTAGACTCTTTTACTATTGTTATCAAATTAGCACCATAAAAAGTAATTTTATTGTTAGCCATCTTTGTACAGAAGAAAAGATGCCACAAATAATATATACGTACTTATACCTTTGAACGAAAAAGCAACAATCAATGTGAAAAAAGCCTTATGAAAAGTGCTTTACCAATAGAAAAGGGGAGTCTATTTGTCGAAATTCGACTAAGACACCCCCCTTTTTTATATATGTTTCATGACTGCATATCCGAGCAGTACCCATCCAATTAAGAAAGCCACACCTCCTAATGGTGTGATTGCTCCTAACACTTTTACTTGAGTAACACTTAGAACGTAAAGGCTTCCGGAAAATAAAATAATTCCAATTAACATAAACCAACCAGCCCACGTAAGGGAAGGTGTATTTGGAAATTTCCCTGCAATCAAAGCGATAATCATGATTGCTGTAGTATGAAACATTTGATAAGTCACGCCAGTTTTCCATGTCTCTATATACTTTGCTGGAATTTTCCCCTCTAAACCGTGTGCACCAAATGCTCCTAGTGCTACCGCTAAAAAACCATTAATTGCTCCAATCATTAGCAATATTTTCATGTTTGTTAGTCCCCCTATTTTAAAAATCTAGCAATGAATCTCCATTTGCTTCTTCTACATTTACTTTCTTATGTTGTTTAGTTGACATTTGTTGTATTTCTGGTATCGTTTTTTTGCGATTGCCCTCTATAGAATTAGATGATAATACGACATCACACAAAGAGTGGATGCTAGCAATATGTTCTCGAAATCTGCCCTCATCATTTGACTGGTTTGCTTTTGACAGCTCCTCACCAATTTTATCAAGTATCATTTGAACTGGTACCTCCAAACTCCCCACCTCCTGTGGTTATATTTTTTGAGAAGGCTCTTTTCATAAACTTTGTTGCTATTGTTATTCAATTTGTACAAAGAAAAAGTGGTTTTACTTGGTTAGTCATTGTTGTACAGAAGAAAAGATGCCACGAACACTAATTATGTACGTGTTTGGCTCTTAGTACGAAAAGCAACAATTAATGCGAAAACAGCCTTTAAGAAAGTTCAAAAAGTACAGAATAAATGATTATTATATACTAGGTTTTGTAGCTTCTTCAAATTTCACTAATTGACCCTCTGTACCAAACACAATTGTTAAGTCGCCTTCTTTTAATAGTTCATCCGGGTGAGGGTTACTAATTAGCCTATGTTTTCTTTTTATCGCTACAATCGTAACACCGTACACACTGCGAATGTTATTATCTCGTAAAGAGATATTGACAACTTTTGATCTAGGTTGGATCATAATTTCTTCGACCCCGTATTCGTCTTTACCTAATTGGAGAATCGTATCTATGTAGTCAACACTGATGGGTTTTACAACTGACATTGCCATCCTTCTCCCCCCTAGAGAGGAAGGATTAATAACTTTGCTTGCTCCAGCAATGCGAAGCTTTTCTTCAGATTCAACTTTTTCTGCTCTAGCCACAATTTGAATATTTGGGTTTAATCCTTTTGCAGTTAATGACACAAATACATTTGAAGCATCATCAGGTAGCGTTGCTACTAACCCTTTTGCTCGTTCTATCCCTGCATTATATAAAACCCGATCCTCAGTTGCGTCACCTACTATGTATAGGAAATTCTCTTCTATTTGTTCCAATCTTTCTTTATCACGTTCAATAACAACAACTTGAACACCTTCTTGAACAAATCTCTGCAGCACTTGTTCACCTACACGACCTATTCCGCAAATAATCATATGATTTGATAGATTTTCAATTTGTTGATGCATACGCCGCCTCCATACACTTTGTGATAACTTTCCTTCAATAATTGCAGCCGACATTGCTGCTAGTGTATACCCTACTAGTCCAACTCCAACAGGTATAATGAGCAAGCCAAATATACGCCCACCTATTGTTTGAGGTATGATATCACCGTAACCTACCGTCAATACGGTAATTGCTGTCATCCACAAAGCATCGAAAAAACTTATCCCTTCAAGAAAGGCAAACCCAAGTCCTCCAACTATAATAATTATCGTCATTCCTATTAAAGAAATAACGATATGTTTGGATACTTTCACCACGCCCCTCCTTTTTTCAAGATCCTCTTTTTCTCTTCTCCTGAAATTTCATGCACGACTTCCCTGATGATTGGAATACACGTAAGGATGGAATAATGTCTGTTTTAAAATTAAAAGCTTTGCAGCCTCTTGGGAATTTTGGATCCCACGTTGTGTAAAAATGTGTACAATTAAAACAATTTATTCTTTGGTCACTCATATTATTTCACCCTTTATGCTCCCCATTAATTATATTGTGTTTTTATTGTATCACTATCATCTACACGGTTCAGCAATTATACCTTTAATAGTATACCTAGGGTGTTTTCGTAAACTCATTTTATTTATTTTAAACTTTTTACAATTAGATACATTTTATCCAAGCCACAAAATTTTTATAGTAAAAAAAATTGCCGCTAACGCTAGATTGTGTGCGTGTTTTTCCCCTTAGTACGAAAAACAACAATCAATGCGTAAACAGCCTTTACCTAAGCATTTAGCGGGTCGATTTGCCAATCAATTTCTTCGCTACCAATTTGCCTTAAATAACTATTGGCTTTTGAAAAGGGATTACTGCCAAAAAAACCACGATTAGCAGAAAAAGGACTTGGATGAGGTGACTCAATTATATAGTGATAACTATTTGAAACTAGCTTTTGTTTTTCTTGAGCATGTCTACCCCAAAGGATAAAAATTACCGGCTTTTCACGTTCATTTAATACTTCAATTACTTTGTCTGTGAACAATTCCCACCCAAGTCCTCGATGAGAGCTAGGCTGTCCTTTCCTCACAGTTAATGTTGTATTTAACAACAATACCCCTTCTTGTGTCCACTTTAATAAATATCCATGGTTCGGTATAGTACACCCTATGTCGTTATGTAATTCTTTATATATATTTTTTAGCGAGGGTGGAACAGGAATACCAGGTTGAACCGAAAAGCTTAAGCCATGTGCCTGATTTGGACCATGATAAGGGTCTTGTCCAATAATGACAACTTTCACTTTATGATAAGGCGTATGATGTAAAGCATTAAATATACTATACATATCAGGGTAAATCGTTTCTGTACTATATTCGTGTTTCAATGTTTGACGTAGTTTTTTATAATACGACTTGTTAAATTCTCCTGCTAATAATTGTGACCAGTCATTATTAAGTATTATCATACAAAACCACCTATCAACTTTCATATCATTACTACTAATATATTATTCTTTATTGAAATGTTTCAATAGTTCATTCATCTCATTCACATCAGGTATCCAATAATACAATCGCGAATTAACTAAAGGATCCATCGCATATCCTTCATTTCCTGGTAATTGAAAATAGGAGATATCTTCGGTTGTAATACCTTTAAAAAGCATAGCCATACTAAAGATATCACTTTCAGATACGTTTGTATCAATTATTGCTTGTTTAACGTTTCGATAAATGGTGGGTACCTTTGGAATATTCTTTGGCTGGAGGGCTGTCTTGACTAATGATTTTAGTACGAGTGCTTGATGTTGCTGGCGCCCAAAATCTCCTTCAGACAATGATTTACGTTCTCTAACAAGTGACAAAGCTAGATCCCCATCAAGATAAAGAACATTATTATTATCAAGCGTAATATTTTTATCTGTCAATGTTATAGGTTCCTTTAGCTCTATTTCAATACCACCCACGGCATCCACAACATCTATAAAGCCTTCAAAATTTGTCTTCACATAATAATTAATTGTGCACTTACATAAGTTACTTACCGTTTGTATTGTAGCTTCCGTCCCAGATCCATTACCGCCTTTAAGCTCTCCAAGTAAATGAGCGTGATTAATCTTAGTGGCACCTACACCCTCTACTTGAACTAATGTATCGCGCGGAATAGATAAAACCGTTATCTTCTCTTGTTCGGGATGGATATTTGCAAGCATAATTACATCTGTACGTGATGCTTCTTGTTCACGTGCGTCAAGGCCTAGAAGTAACAAATTAAAGCTATCAACTTGTTTGTATTTCTTATCTAGATTCTTTTTTTGTAAGTGAATAGCCTTCCTACCTTTTGTGATATCAGCATTTTCTTCTCGTTTCTCTCCTTCTTCCTCACTTTGAAGACTGTCTTGCACTTTTAATTCGCCTATCTTTTCAGGTGTTGCTATTTGCGGTATGTTATTTTCAGCAAAATGATTTACCGGCTTAAGTTTAATATAATAGTATCCACCTATACAACCGAATAGTACAATAACAAACAGCGTTATTCTTATCCCCTTTTTCATTGTTATTCAGTCCCTTTACTTGTCCTATTTACTTATATATATTCCCCCTCACTTATTCAAATTACAGCTTATTTTACAAGTTCTTAAATAAAGGGTCTGTTGGTAAAATTTGTTGAAATTCCAACTAAATTAGAACAGCTAAATGGTTATTCTATCCACTTGCCTACAATTGCTTTCAATACCTTAATAAGTAAATCAACAATTAAGGCGACAATAGTCAAAATAAACAAATGCTATTTTCATAATTGTTTGCTTATAATGGTTTTATTTGGATATCACGATGGTGCATATGGTAAGAATTAAATATAAAAGCAGGTCAAAACAAAACAGCCTACAATAAGGTACAACGACTAGCTTGTACCTTATTATAGGCTGACCTTTTATAGTTTTCATTTTTACATTGCCTGTTCAAATACTGCAACTAAAGCAACAAAGTTTACAAATAGAACCTTTCAAGCACATTATGCATTTTTCATCGATAATAACTTGTTTTTTAAATCCTGTTCCATCGTTGTAATATCCTTTTCAATTTGTTGGCGCTTCATTCTGCCTTCTTGCTGAATTTTTAACGTTTCTTCTAATGTTGTTAATAAATTCGTTTGTGTTTGCTTTAGTGTTTCAATATCTACTACTCCCTTTTCATTTTCCTTCGCAACATCAATTGTATTTGCTTTAAGCATATCAGAGTTTTTTAATAGTAACTCGTTCGTTGTTTTTGTTACTTGCTTTTGTGCCTCAACAGCTTTCTTTTGGCGGAAAAGAGTAATCGCTATAACAATTTGATTTTTCCAAAGTGGAATCGCAGTAAGTATTGAAGACTGAATTCGTTCAACTAATGTCTGATTCATATTTTGAATCATTCGAATTTGTGGAGCAGTTTGAATTGTAATTTGCCTGCTCAACTTTAAATCATGAGTTCGCTTTTCTAATCGATCAACAAATTGCATAAGGTCATTTATTTCTTGAATCTCCATTTGATTACCAGATGATTGTGCTTTTTGTTGCAAGATGGGGATTGTATTCGTTCGAAGGTCTTCTAGCTTCACTTCAGCAGCGGCAATATATATGTTTAATGCTTCAAAATACTCCTTATTTTTCTCGTATAAAGTATCAAGCATCATAATATCACGAAATAGCATTTGTCGGTTCTTTTCAAGCTTATCGCCTATTTTATCAATTTCAAGTCCAATCTTCTGATACTTCGACAGTATATTATTTACTGATTGAGCAAAAGAGCCAAATATTCGAGAGAAGAAACCACGTTTTTGTACTTCGAAGTCTTCTGGATTTACCTCTTTAATTCTACTCATTAATTCTGTTATTACTTCGCCTACTGGACCTGCATCTTTCGTTTGAACATGATTTAACATATCATGAGAAAACTTAGATAACTCTGCCTGAGCCGCTACACCGTATTGAACAATTGCTTGCTGGTTAGTAGGGTCTATTTGCTCAGCTAATGATTTGGCCTTTACTTGATGTTCGGGCTTCAAAGTTAAAATAAGCTTTGTTGGTTCTACTGTTTCAGTACTTTGTTCATTCATTAATGAACGCTGTGGGTCACCAAATGGATTTTCTAGTAGTGTATCAATATTAGCTGTATCTAATCGATTCATTTGAAGGTTTAATTCTTTTTCATTCATTCTTTTTTCCCCTTTCTTCTACTATAGCGAGTAGCGCTAAGCAATATCGCTCATTTAATAATGTTGTTTTTTGCTGAAGCAGTCTGTTCTTTCGTACGCGCTTCAAATGAATAACCGGTTTCTTGGAGAGACTGCTTTACTAGTTTACATTCTATATCAAGGTCTGTAATGTCCTCTGAAAGGATTTGTAGGAGTTCTTTTTCTATGGATGCTGCTAACTCTTCAAGTGTTTCCTCAACTTCTCTCATCGATATATACAATTCCTTGTTTTTGACTGGTTGTGAAGCCAACTCAGAATATTTTTTTACAATAAGTAATGTTGAGTCCACATATGTCGTAAAAACAGATTGAACGTTTCTATATCGCTGTGGCTCTCTTTCAGCTATCTCTAAAATCTGCTTAAGAATTTTATGAACCTTACTCACTGTTTGATATACTCTAATAGAGCGTACTTTGTATCGATAGCTCCCAATTTCTTTAATTTTAGGCTTTATCTCACGAATGTTTTTCTTAACATACGCCCTTTCTTCTTTTACAACGTCCTTACTAGCCGGTAAAAATTTTCTGCGAAATATTGCCGAAACGAGAAAGTAAGTGGCACCCCCACCTAAAATAGCTGCCCACCATATATAATCAGTCACAAAGAAAAGCACAACCGCACTAACAACACTTATACTAAATGAAATAGCTATTCTTATAGTATGAAGGATCAATTTTTTCATGTTCACTCTTCTCCTAACTATAGAGTTCAAAATGTAACACTGCACATAAAAAATTCGAATATTAAGGTTATTTTTCCCTTATATTAGCATTGTTACATTTTGTAAACAAGTTTATTCCTGTTATCTTTTATACGTATCGTTAAGGCAATTAGTTTCAAAACATGGAGAAAAGTTTTCAACCATTTTTACCGATGGTAAAATTAATTATTCATCAAGGTTCTTTTCGTAAACCTTGTTGCAATTTTCGCTAAAAATGGACAAATGAACAGTTGTGCTTGCTTATTCTTTGTGGGAAAATCAACAATCTATGCCGAAAGAAGACTTCTTCAAATTCTTAACTAACATTTTCCATACAAAAAGCAGACCTATTGTTATTAGGTCTGCCTATTAGTTTTGTTGCATATTATTGTTTTTCTAAATCTTTTGGTGAGAATCCACCTGGCAATAAATCCTGTACAGTGGTTTCTTGAACATCACCATTTAGATTGGTTAATACAACTTCCATATCTGGGTTACACAATTCTGATATGACTTGTCGACAAGCACCACAAGGTGGAACAGGTCGTTCAGTATCAGCGACTACAACTAACGCTTTGTACTCTTTATTACCATCAGAATAAGCCTTAAAAAGGGCTGTTCTTTCAGCACAATTACACATGCTGTATGCAGCATTTTCTATGTTACACCCATGATAGACTTTGTCATCCTTTGTTAATAAAGCAGCGCCAACCTTAAATTTTGAGTAAGGCGCATACGCGCGCTCTCTCGCCTTTTTCGCCTCTTGAATGAGAGTTTCTTTGTTCATCTGACTCATCCCTTCAACCCTTTTTTGGAGTTTGTTCAAAAGTCATGCAACATGATCAGCATGGTCAAAATTGTATAATTCTTTTTTGCCATTGAAAGATGCGACTCTTAGTTGGACTTACTTTTCCATTTGCACTCTTTTTGAACACCCACTATTAGATAAGAAATAAACCTTCTAAATTTGATTTAGCTTTGGAAAAACATACCGAATAACCAGTTTGCTACAATTCCCCCAAGATACACACCGAATACTCCTAACACGCCTGCTAAAACAGGTGGAGCTGGTAATGGAAGTTTTAATGCTTTAAATACAATGCCGATTATCATACCAGCTAATAAACTTAAGACTAGTTCTTTCATTGTTAACCCTTCTTTTCAAATATTTTGAACATACACTAAAGAAATGAGACTTAATATGAAGTCGTTGATTCTTCGCCTTTTACTAGTTTTACACCAGAACTCGTTCCGATACGAGTAGCACCAGCTTCTGTCATTGCGTCAGCATCTTGTAAGTTTCGAACACCACCAGATGCTTTCACACCGATATTAGGTCCAACCGTTTTACGCATTAGTGCGATATCCTCGACAGTTGCGCCTCCTGTTGAAAAGCCTGTTGAAGTTTTCACAAAATCTGCTCCCGCACGAACGGATAATTCACAAGCACGGACTTTCTCTTCTTCAGTTAATAAGCATGTCTCAATAATAACCTTTGTTAATGCTTTCCCTTTTGCAGCTTCAACAACTGCTTTAATATCTTTTTCAACTAGTTCATCGTTCCCACTTTTTAATGCGCCAATATTGATAACCATATCAACTTCTGTTGCTCCATTTTCAATCGCATTGTTCGTTTCAAATGCCTTCACTTCAGGAGTAGTTGCCCCTAACGGGAATCCAATAACTGTACATACTTTTACTTCTGGCGTTTCATTTAACATTTCAGCTGATAGCTTTACCCACGTTGGATTTACACATACTGAAGCAAATTTGTATTCCTTCGCTTCATTAACTAATTTCTCGATATCCTCACGATGCGTTTCAGGTTTTAATAAAGTATGATCAATCATTTTTGCTAAATTATTATTCACAATATTTTCCTCCATTTATTAAAGTACTAAGCCCTCTAACTATTTGTATATTCTAATCTATAATAACATTCCAGCGATAGCGGCACTAAGCAATGACGCAAGCATTCCAGCTAACACTGCCTTCAATCCCATTCTTGCGATATCTCCACGACGATTTGGCGCTAAATTTCCTAGCCCACCTAATAGAATACCTAGTGAAGATATATTTGCGAATCCACAAAGTGCAAAACTTATAACAGCAACTGTTTTCGGAGTTAGGTCTTCAATTTGTGGAGCGAAAGAAGCATATGCCACAAATTCATTTAACACTAACTTTTGACCGATAAATCCTCCAGCAGTTACAGCTTCGGCCCACGGTACACCTATTGCGAAAGCGATTGGTGCAAATAAATACCCTAAAATTGTTTCAATCGTCAAACCTTCAAAGCCTAAGCCACTTCCTACCCAACCTAATAAACCATTCAGTAACGCAATTAATGCAATAAATGCAAGTAGCATTGCACCAATATTTAACGCAAGCTGAAGACCAACACTTGCTCCTCGTGCTGCTGCATCGACGACATTAGTGGATTCTACATCTTTCTCCATCTTAATATCATCAGTCGTCTCAGATTTTTCTGTTTCTGGCATCATAATTTTTGCTATGATCAGACCTGCAGGAGCAGCCATGAAACTTGCAGCAAGCAAATACTCTAGCGGAACACCTAATAATGAATATCCGACTAAAACTGATCCGGCAACTGAAGCAAGACCTCCTGTCATTACCGCAAACAACTCTGACTGAGTCATCTTCGCTAAAAACGGTCTAACAACTAGTGGAGCCTCTGTTTGTCCAACAAAAATATTGGCAGCTGCTGAGAGTGATTCAGCTTTACTTGTTCCTAATAGTTTCGAAAGTCCCCCACCAATAAATTTTATCACGAGTTGCATTATACCTAGATAATAAAGCACCGATATTAAAGAAGAGAAAAAGATTACAATTGTTAAAACGTTAAAGGCAAAGACAAATGTAATTTCTTCTGCGGCAAATAATCCACCAAACAAGAAGTTAACACCTTCGTTAGCGTAATTAATGATTGCTTGAACGCCTTCAGAAAATGTTTGCAAACCTCTTTTTCCAGCTTCCCATTCTAGTACTACAAAAGCAAATGTAAACTGGATTAACAAACCAATCAAAACAGTTTGGATCTTAATTGATTTTTTACTACTTGAAAACAAGAATGCGATTCCTAATACTACAAGGACACCAATGATACCCCATAAAAAATTCATGAAGAACACCCCTAAGACAGTTTTCTTGATGCTTACGATGCTTAGTATTCTTAAATAATTATTTTTTAATCACTATAGTGGATTTATAATTACTTGTTAAACACTGAATCAATTGTGAACATTTGTTCACAAACATTTAAGAATACGAGATAAAAACAAATCTTGTTCTATTAACATAAACCGTTTTCATTTCTAAAAAAACAGGTTTACACTAAAAGAGAATCATATTGTAATAGCTGCATGCTCTAAAATAAATTGAACAAAATTTAATTTCGATATTACTATATCAAGGTATTGAACAAATGTAAACACAATATTGAACAAACGTTATGTCAATTATTTGACAATGTTATAATGACCAATAAAAAAAGAGTCACTCGTCCCTATGTCAAAACGAGTGACTCTTTATATTTCATAGTCTTTTGCGATATATCATATTCACGTCCTGCTAAATAACACACAAGTGTCATTTGAATAACTTACCATATTCGAGGTTTATTTATAGCTTTTCCAGCAAAGATTTAGCGGTAATTTGATCTGTAATTAACACATTGGCGTATTTTCCCATTAACGCACCATAAATTCCTTCTAGTCGATCAGCTCCACCTGCAACGAGAATGGACTGTTCTTTATTTCTTAAATCGTCTAATTCAATACCTAGAGTTCTAGCATTCAAGCTCTCATTACATATTTTCCCATCTTTTGTAAAAAACCGAGAGCAAATATCTCCTACTGCATTGGAGAAAATCATGTCTAAATCCTCTTCAGTAAAATAGCCTAACCTGAATAACAAAGATTCCGATCGAATGGGACCTACAGTAAATAAAGCTATATTAGCATTTTTACCAAGCTCCAAGATTCGGTGGATGTGACGGTCTGCAACCATTGCTTGTTTAACAACCACATGGTCAACGATCGCTGGAACTGGTAAATAATGCGGGGTAGTGTTAAAGGCTTTGCCAAATAAATGAAGAATTTCATCTGCGTAAGTATTTGTCTCTGAGTGACCAACTGCCCCTTTCAGCTGAACAACTTGCACATCTTTTAAGTTTTGTTGATTTAACTTATTAGCAATATTATATAAGGTTCTACCCCATGTGAGGCCTATAATATCACCATCTTTGACTGTTTCATGTAAATAAATTGCAGCTTGTTCACCTAGACTGTTATGGATGACGCTTTTTTCATAATGAGGAATAGATGTTACAACCGCTTTTTTTAATTTGAACTTTTGTTCAAGTTCTTCAGATAAAGATTCAACATCCTCTGTAGGGTCATTGATTTTTATTTGAACGATCCCTTCATTTTTTGCTTGTTGCAAAAGCCTAGATACCGTCGGCCTTGATACACCAAGCTTTTTTGCAATATCGCTTTGATTATAATCTAATAAGTAATATAGTTTTGCTGCCTCAATTACTTTTTTTAATTTATTTTTTTCCATAATTTCACCTTTTGTACTTTTTAAGTATTGTATGAAATTAATTTTACCAAAAAAATGAACGTTTGAAAAATATATCAAATGTTTATTACATTCTTAAAATGAGTATAATCTCTACCGTCCAAAACTGTATTATTGAATAATTATATTCTGTATCATTTTTAATTCTCCTACTCATTATAAAACAAAATCATTTTCTAGTATGCTTACATAATATAAAATTCACTCTTCATTTATATATTTCGCCTTATTACGAATACGTAACCATAATTATCATTTTTTCAGAATAATACAATAAATTTCCTTTTTAAAATATCTATTAATTATTATATCTGTTATAGTTTTGTAGTATCTTTTGTTATATTTTTATTTGGTATTATTTAGAAAATAACATGCGTAAAAAAGAGGGAGAAAAGAGGATGAGTTAATAAATAATTTTCCTAATAATGTAGGCACAAATCCAAAATGTAATACATATATTGTTCTAATTCTAACTAGTTGAAAGGAGATTATTTATCATGCATTTTTTTAGATTCCCACCACCACGTCCCCACCCTCATATTCATCCAGGAGGAAGTATGTTACCCTTCCCAGGATCGACGCCATTTCATGGCACCCAAACTCTACATCACGCTCCTTCTGCTCCACCACCTTCTTTTGTACCTCAGCAACATCAACCTGACTTACAAGCTATTGACCCACGAGCACTTGTTAGATGTTTATATCGCTACACGTATATTTGGCTTCGAGGTAGAAGGTCATTTTGGTTTTATCCTACATTTATTGGAAGAAAATCAGTGTCAGGGTATAGATGGACTGGAGTAAGGTGGGTCTATTTTGGCATTGATGCACAAAGAATCATTTCATTTCAATGTTTTTAAATGTTTCTTTTCGTAAGCTTGGTTGTTATTTTACTTAATAAGTACTGTTAGGATGAGGATTTAACGGGGCCGCATCGTTATATCAAGAACTGCAGTTGAATATGTAGTAATCTTTTTAGGTTGAAAGCAGCTTTGTTTACAACAAAGGATTTGCAAAATGACCATTATAAAGAGTTTTATCCCACATGAAGGTACCAACCCCCTTCATGTGGAATGCCTGAAGCTAGAGTTAGTCAATTGACGCTAACTAGCTATCTAATCGAGGTATAGAAAGAAAGTCATTCGATCTGTGAGGGCCTCTTAGGATGACATATTGAATATGGCCTACCGGTAATAGGGAACATAACAAAACAAATAAGAAAGACGCAGACACCCTGATCACCAATTTGAGAAGGCGTAGACTAAAAAAAGTCCCTTTCCATAAACTTGAAGAGTTTTATGAGAGCTAAATAATTGTAAAACTAGAAAAAATGCCACGAACGTGCTTATATCTTAAAAAAAGTAACAACTTATGCGAAAAAGGCAAAAAAAAAGGTTAACCCAACTCTCCTTAAAAGGTGGATCAACCTAAATATTACTTTTTCTCTTCATTTTTGACGATTTGATTCACTTCTTTTACTTCATCTGTTACGTCACTAGTTAGCTCACGAGCTGATTTTTTGAATTCTTTTAATGTTTCCCCAGTAGCTCTACCAATCTCAGGTAATTTCTTCGGTCCAAAAATTATTAAAGCTAAAACGAGAATTAATATTAATCCAGGTATTCCGATGTTTGTTAACATTCATACCATCTCCTTTTTATGAGCATGCACATATTGTTAGAGATAACTACTAAATGTAGTTTATCATGTTCACCTAAAAAAACGAACTACTTATTAGTATCTTTGTCCTTTACCCAACGTTTTACCTTTTCATAATCCATCGGATAGTTCATATTAAAAAATGATTTTCCTAAATCAATGTCTTCTAACGCCATTAACTCCTTTTCATCAATGTAACGAACTTGAAGACGAGATAATACATCTACAACTTTTAATTGGTTTTCCTTTAAGCTCGAATGAATAATTGGCAATGCACTTTTACTATATACTGCATACAATGGGTGGATTTTGCCATCAATAATAGGGACGACTGCGTCACAACCATGCGCTTGCGAAAGTAAATATGATGTAACCGATGTCGATATAAATGGCATATCACAAGCCACAACAACATTTTTATCATTTTTGGCCGCTTGTAAACCAGCTTGCAACCCAGCAAGAGGTCCTTTTGCATCTACAAGATCAGGGACAATGGGAATCTCTAAAAACTTGTATTGTTGTTCTTGATTTGTTACAAGGATGATTTCTTCAAACATCAATTGTAACGCTTCTTTCATTCTCACAATATTGTATTTTCCTTCAATCCTTAGTAATGCTTTATTTGTGCCCATCCTCTTAGATTGGCCACCTGCTAAGATAATAGCCCCAACATCCACTATGATCACCTCTGGTTGGACGCTGTAATAATTTTTGGCTGCTTTCGCATAGATTGTTTTTTCATACAAAAAAATAATACGGTATATCAATAGATTAAATGGCATCTTTTTCTCTAAAAAAGAATGACTGTTGAGTAAAACAACTTCATTATCTTCTAGTTTAGAATAAATAGCAACATTACTTTAAAAAAGAGCCTAGTTATTTATATTGTTATTATATCAAATAGCCTTCTCAATATATGAAGTGGAAATTCTATTGTCACAAATATGTCAAAAACCGATTTATATCTTAATGAATTAATTATATAAAAAATGGTAAAATCAAAGAGCCCTAGAGGCATTTTAGGTAAGGGGGTTCATACATATGACAAACATAGAATTAGTTGAAAAAAGAAATAAACTACTTATTTCAATACTATGGTTTACATTTACATGTGTTTTTTTATGGAACTTTTTTCATGCTGGATTACGCTTAAGTCTTATACAATCCATACCTGATCTAATTATTAACACGATTATCACTGTATTAATTTTAAAAAGGAAATTCATCTTTTATACGATGTATCTAGTCGTTCTTTCTTCTGTTATTACTACATATGTCGTTTTTAGTGTAGATCCATCAATTATTATGTTTTTCCTAGTTGTTCTATACGTAACAGTGATCTCACTATATGAAAATTATATACCTATTATTTTAACCGCTATTTCAAATATTGCGATATCCAATTATTTCTTTTTGACGAATCATGATTCTACTGCTTTTGCTGCAATTAATAAAACAGATATTATCGGTATCGATGCGATGATTATACTTATTATATTGGTAAATATTATTCAAGGTGTATTTAGTAAACATATGCGCTTAGAAAATCAAGAAACTTATGAACAAGTTTTACAAGCGAAGGAACATACTGACTCTTTACTTAGGAACATTAAATCTACAGTTGAATTTTTACATAGATTTGAAACTGACTTAGAAAATCACTCCAAAAAAACAGAAGGAATTTCTGAAGAAATAACTGTTTCATTTTTAGAGGTAACTAAAGGGATAGAAAGTCAAGCTGCTAGTGTTGTTGATATAAATGAAGCTATCCAATCAGCAGATAGCTCTATAGAGAATGTAACATCCGTCTCCAACCATATGAATAACCTATCAGAAGAGACACTGAAAACGATACAAAATGGCAACAACAATGTTGAAGTTTTAATCGGAGAAATAGAGAAAGTTCACACAATAATAAATGCGACGGTAGCTGTTATGAATGACTTAAGCAATCAAAATCATAAGATAGAAGGGATTGTAAATAAAATAACTGGTATCTCTGAGCAGACAAACCTGCTAGCTCTCAATGCGGCAATAGAAGCAGCTCGTGCAGGGGAGCACGGAAAAGGCTTTGCCGTCGTTGCTGATGAAGTGAGAAAGCTTGCGGAGGACTCTCGACACTCGACCGCAGAAATTACTTCTATTTTAAATGGTATACAAGAGAAAACACTGCATGCTGCAGAACAAACAAATCTCGGAGAAAATGCAATTTTACAAAGTGAGCAAGTAATGAAGGTCGTCCAAGAGACTTTCAGAACAATTAAAAATACGAGTGAAGAAGTAGAAGAACAATCTGGGAAAGTTAATGACATGCTTGCCGAAATCTTAGGGGATAGTCACCGTATTTCAAATGAAATCTTGTCAATCTCAAGCATTACACAACAAAGCTCTGCTTCATCTCAAGAGATACTGGCACATATGGAAGAACAAAATAATCGTATTAAAAATATCGTTTCAAGTTTTAAGAAATTAGAAGATATGATCGAAACGTTAGAAAATTTAGTAGCTGAAAAAAGTTAGGATATAGCTAAGAACGTAACTCCCCATCTTAAGGATGAGTTACGTTCTTATATTTTTCTTCATGCTTTAGTAATGCCTCTTTAATATCAATCCCACCAGCAAACCCTGTTAGTTTACCATTTTTCCCAATCACTCGATGACAAGGGATAATGATAGGTAATGAATTTTTACTATTAGCTCCACCTATCGCCCTAGCTTTTTTCGGATCACCTAACACTTGAGCTTGTTCTTGGTAGCTTATCTTATGTCCAAAAGGAATCGTTGTTAGTGCTTCCCATGCCTGTTTTTGGAATGAAGTTCCTTCCACTTTCAACGGAAGATCAAATTGTATTCTTTGTCCACGAAAATATTCTTCTAGTTGCTTTACAGATTCATTTAAAATATCATTATTTTCATTGTTACTCATTGAATCATAATGCTCTTCATTGAAGGTACTTGACGAAACAAAGATAATTTCATATAAAAACTCTTCAGATGCTATTAATAAAATTGGTCCAACAGGACTGTTCATCAGTCTTTTATTTAGTTCTCTTTTTGTTGTAGCCATTACACCGACCATTTGACACCTCTTTATTTCTATTAGCTTTTTTGTATACTTTGTTGCTATTGTAAATATATTAAAAAAACAGATGACTTGTATCGAGCTTTCATCATTTAAGGGCTTGAATACGAGATTATTGTTTAGTATGTAAAACAGACTTTTATATGTTTAGACATTTGAAAATTTATAGGAAGATAATGATATAATAAGAAAATATTCGTGAAAATAAAACAGTAGTACTTAACTGTATTTCCTTCGATCTATTCATTATGCGTACCCAACTTAGTTAGTGTACAATGATGAAAGGATCATTTTCTTACATAAGTATATCATGTCCTCACATACCAAAAAAATATTATGACAAAGGAGAATCTAATGATGGCAAATTTTCAGCGTAATTTAGAAAAATATGCAGAATTAGCTGTGAAAATTGGTGTGAATATTCAAGAAAAACAATCCCTATATATATCAGCATCAATTTCAACAGTTGAGTTTGTTCGTCTTGTTACTAAAAAAGCCTATGAAGCTGGTGCAAAAAATGTTCATGTTGAATGGGGAGACGATACGATTACAAGAATGAAATACGACCTCGCTCCAGATGAAGCTTTTAAAGAGTTTCCACTTTGGAAAGCTCAAGGACGAGAAGAGATGGCTGAAGATGGAGCAGCATTCTTATCGATTACTTCTACAAATCCAGACTTATTACAAGGTGTTAACCCTGATAGAGTCGCTGCTGCACAAAAAGCACAAGGTAAAGCATTAGAAAAGTTCAGAAACTATATCCAATCAGATAAAGTTAGTTGGACTGTTATCGCTGTTCCGTCGAAAGAATGGGCGGCAAAAGTATTTCCTGATGCAAAAGAGGAAGAGCAGGTAGACTTGCTTTGGGATGCCATTTTTAAAGCAACACGTGTTGATTTAGAAGACCCAGTTCAACAATGGCAAGAGCATGACGAAACTTTACAAGCTCGTGTAAAGTTTCTAAATGAAAAGAAATATAAAGCGTTACATTATACAGCATCTAATACAGACCTCACCATAGAACTACCTACGAACCATATTTGGCTTGGGGGTGGAGGCAAAAATGAAGATGGTACGTATTTCATTGCGAATATCCCGACAGAAGAAGTATTTACTATGCCACTAAAAACTGGTGTAAATGGCTATGTATCGAGTTCCAAACCGTTTAATTACCGTGGTAGTTTGATTGAAAACTTTACATTAACCTTTGAGAATGGCAAGATTGTTGACTGCAAAGCTGAAAAAGGTGGAGAAACATTAAAACGTCTTATTGAAACAGACGAAGGGTCTCATTATTTAGGGGAAGTCGCATTAGTTCCACATGACTCTCCAATTTCAAATTCTAATATTATTTTTTATAATACATTATTTGATGAAAATGCCTCTAATCATTTAGCTATTGGCAGTGCATACCCAACATGTATCGAGGCTGGCACTACGATGGATAAAGAAGAGCTAGAGAAAAACGGAGTAAATACAAGTGTACTTCACGAAGACTTTATGGTAGGTACCGCTGATATGGATATTGACGGTATATTACCTGACGGAACAAAAGAACCACTGTTTCGTAATGGGAATTGGGCAATTTAATAATTCTCCTTTTATGATCTAAAATTTCAGTTAGATGTAAAATAAAATGAAAAACACTCACTGTAAGGAAATTTGTTCACCCAAATCAAATGTGAGCAACCACGAATAACATAGTTTGAAAAAATCTGGTATAAGAAATGATTAGTCATGTTTTTTGAGCGATCATTTCTTATACCATAACAAACTATGTGCTGTAATTTCCTCACGATTATTCTCAAATTATAATTCCCACTTTCCAAGTAATTCTTCTTAATAAAGCTGATTTATTTTAGCATTCGCTTTAATATCTTCTTATTCGAAACAGGTGTCCCCAGCTTTTAGTACAAAGGTATAAAATCGACACTATACTAAAGTTTAGTATCTATTGTTCTGAAAACAATGAGTATAGCATAAACCCTTAATTATTTGTAAATAGCCCCTTATAATACACACCCTAGACAATACATAACTTTTTATCTGTAGCCCACCTATCGATTAATATACTTTTTGTTGGAAATCCAATAATTTATGACAAAAAGTATAAGCGCAACCCATATGAGTGTTACGAACAAATTACCGGCAGCACTAGAACTTATTGACCCTGTAGTTAACACTTCCATGCCATTTTTGCTCATTATAGCAGGATTAACAAAATCCATACTAGGGTTCAAACCGAGTATCATTCTACATCCTAGTAGAAAGGCAATGGAAAGAATCGCGATTATTCCTTGACTGTTAAAGATAGTACTAATCATCGTTGTAAATGTGACAATAAATAGTACCCATACAAGATAAAATAACATAGCAATAATCATTCGTGAAAATGAAACATGTGTAAATAGATAAATAACATATAGATAAGAAACAAAGAACCCTAACAATACACCGAAAGACGCCATTAAGAAATTTGGTATAATCTTTCCACTGATATATGAAATAATATTAACAGGTCTTGTTAAAATAAATGCCAACATACCATTTACTTTATCTGTGTGTATAATACCCATTGTTGAAATGATAAGAATGATAAGTCCAAGTTGATCAAATTGTGAGCCAAAAGTGCTTGCAAGTACTTCTCCTCCGCTTTGAGTATATATACTTGGATCAATTGTAATACCTGTTTCCCCTCCTAATGATCCAATGATTGATGGTAAAAAAAGTGTGACTACTGGTTGAGTTATCCCTAGGACGATAAAAATAAGAGGAAGCCAAATCAATTTATAATCACGTAACATCTGCACAAATTCTTTTTTAGATAGGACAATAAAGTTATTCATGCTCCCACCACCAATCTTAAGAAAATTTCTTCTAATGTATCACTATCAATTTCAAACTTTACCAAATTTACTTCATGTTCTAATGCATTTTTTAACAATAAATCTTTACTTGTTTCTATATTTTCGACTTTTATTTTCAATGTATGTCCAGTGACTTCTACTTCCTTCACATAGGGAAGTGCTTTTACAACCTCAACCCATTTTCGATCCTTTCTATCAATCACTACTTTCAAGATCTTTTGACTATACTGACTTAACAAATTGGTCGCAGTAGTATCTTTTATTTTCTTCCCATTTTTAATAATAATAAATCTATCACATATTTCTTCAGCATCTGCAAGTATATGAGTTGATAATAATACTGTTGTCTCCTTTTTAATTTCTTCGATCAAATTTAACACTTCTCTTCTCCCTATCGGATCTAAAGCTGATACTGGTTCATCCATTACGATAAGTGCAGGTCGATGTAACAAAGCTTGAGCTATACCAAGACGCTGTTTCATACCACCAGAAAATGTACCTACTTTTGCATTTTCTTCTCCTTTCAATCCCACTTTTTCTAAAACATTAGGTATTAAGTTAGTTAATTCCTCTTTGTTTACATTAGATAACTGACCCATAAACATTAATGTTTCAACGGCTGTCATCCATGGGAAAAATTCTGGATGTTGAGGTAAATAACCGATTTCCCTCTTCATTTTTGAAACATGTTTCCCATCTAGTAGCACTTCTCCTGAATTGGGAAAAATAATATCGGATATCACTTTTAATAATGTAGATTTCCCCGCGCCATTTGGGCCTATTAAGCCTACACATTCTCCTGTTTTTATGTCCATTGAGAAATGATTTACAGCCAATTTACCCTTAAATTTCTTTGTTACATTGTTAACTTCTAAATTCATCTTACCTCACCATCCTTTCTCCCATGAATAAAATAAAATACCGGTCCAAATGTATTTACCAACAATATAATAAAAGACCACATAAGTACGTTCTTTCTCGTATTTCGATGCCTATACAAGTCAATTAACGCAATTAAAACCAATAGTGTGCTCAATGCTATAACTGGCAAAATAACAGGTAACAAAGGCATAAAATCAATACCTTTTAATTCATCCAGCCCATAATGTAACTTCATACTATCACTCCTTAATTTTATTATCATTATTGATAATGATAACATGCAATTTCGCGTATTGCAAATGTTATTATTATTATTTATAATGAGAATGAAATTAGGAAAGTAAAACACACTACAAATAAAAGGTGAGATATATGAAAAATAAGGTAGAAATCTTAATGCACCCTGTAAGAATGAAAATTTCTCAGGTGCTTATGCGAAACAATAAAAATGGACTTACGCCATTAGAAATGGTTAAGCTCATTAAAGATGTACCCCAAGCAACACTATACAGACATATACAAGTTATGCTAGAAGCTGATGTTATCAGCGTATTGAAAGAAAAAAAGGTGAAATCTGTTTCGGAAAAGTATTACATTTTAAATGAAGATGCAGCTAGATTAAATATTGCAGAATGGAAAACAATTTCTAATGAAAAAAAAATAGATTTTGTTTCCTATTATCAATTGACACTTTTAAATCAATATCAAAGTTATTTGACTAAACTAGAAGAGCAAGGTAATTCAGAGGATGGTGCTACTTTTTCGGTAGTGGAACTAAAATTAAATGATGAAAAGTTTTTAGAATTTCAAAGCGACCTCAATACATTAATAACTAAATACTACAATCATGCTAACGATCGTAATGAAGAAGATATTCCAGTTCGAACACTTGCAGTTACTATCATTCCTGAATCTTAAGTAACTTGACTAAAGGATTACCCTTTCATTTATTGAAATTCTTTACTTACTATTTGGCTCTTGATTACATCCAAAACAGTGGCTTCCGCTTTTTATAAATTTTTAAGCTAATGCCCACCCCTCGTCGGTTACAAAGAAACACCAGAAGGTAAAATGCACCTTCTGGTGTTTTTGGATTCCACCGTTGCCCACAGGGCGTGGGCTGGTTTTGGTGAAATTGGGTCGCCTTCGCTTTTCCTATCTGTCCAGCTACTGCGCCTATCCCCTCGAGTCGCTTCACCATTTCTTATGAAGTCAAAAAGCGACTTCAAGCGATATGCTTCCAGCGCTTGTCGGGGATGAACAAGGCGCTTACGCTTTTCTACCTGTCCAGCTACGCCTCCTAGCCTCTCGAGGTCACTTCGCCATTTCATCAAAAGGTAAAGAGCACCTTCTAATGAAATACCTCCAGTGCTTGTCGAGGCTGGTCAGTCGACTTCGCTTTTCTACCTGTCCAGCTACGCCTCCTAGCCTCTCGAGGTCACTTCGCCATTTCATCAAAAGGTAAAGAGCACCTTCTAATGAAATACCTCCAGTGCTTGTCGAGGCTGGTCAGTCGACTTCGCTTTTCTATTAAAATCTAACTTTTTCTTCTAGGAAGCTTTTTAATTCATTAATCGGTAAACGCTGTTGTTCCATTGTATCGCGATCACGAACGGTTACCATGTTATCATCCTTCGAATCGAAATCATATGTGATACAGTATGGTGTTCCAATTTCATCATGTCGACGATAACGTTTCCCAATCGAGCCAGCATCATCGTAATCAACCATAAAGTCTTTAGCAAGATCTTGGAATACTTGTTTTGCTTCATCGGATAGTTTTTTTGATAATGGCAATATTGCAGCCTTAATAGGTGCTAAAGCAGGATGAAAATGCATCACTGTTCGAGAAGTCCCATCTTCCAATGCTTCTTCTTCATAAGCATCAATTAAAAATGCTAATGTTACACGGTCCGCACCAAGCGAAGGCTCAATACAATATGGAATATAGCGTTCATTTGTCGTCTGATCAATATAATTGAAGTCCTCACCTGAGTGTTCCATATGCTGCTTAAGATCGTAGTCCGTACGAGATGCAATTCCCCATAACTCACCCCAGCCAAATGGGAATTTATATTCAAAATCAGTTGTAGCATTACTGTAGTGAGATAATTCTTCATCAGAATGATCCCGCAAACGAATGTGACCCTTCGTCATACCTAAAGAAAGTAGCCACTGTTCAGCCTGTTCCTTCCAATAGTCAAACCAATCAATTTCTTCACCAGGCTTACAGAAAAACTCAATTTCCATTTGTTCAAATTCCCTTGTACGGAACGTGAAGTTACCAGGCGTAATTTCATTACGAAAACTTTTTCCTATTTGAGCGATACCGAAAGGTAACTTTTTTCTCATTGTTCGCTGAACGTTTTTAAAGTTAACAAAGATCCCTTGAGCAGTTTCAGGTCGTAGATAAATCTCATTGGTACTTGATTCAGTAACTCCTTGATGTGTTTTAAACATAAGGTTGAATTGACGAATACTAGTAAAATCATCACTTCCACAATCTGGACATGTAATTTGATGCTCAGTCATCAATTCTTCCATTTTTTCAAATGGAAGCCCATCAACTACCAGTTCAATCCCTTTGTCTTCAAGTGCATTTTCAATTAACTTATCGGCACGATGTCTTGCTTTACATTTTTTACAATCAATCATCGGATCATTGAAATTTCCTAAATGACCAGATGCTTCCCATGTTTTTGTGTTCATTAAGATGGCAGCATCAAGTCCTACATTATAAGGTGACTGCTGAACAAATTTATTCCACCAAGCTTTTTTAATATTATTTTTCAACTCTGTACCTAGTGGTCCATAATCCCATGTATTAGCTAAACCTCCGTATATTTCTGAACCTGGGAAAACAAACCCCCGATGTTTCGCATGTGCTACAACCTGATCCATTGTTACTGACATAGTTAGACACTCCTTCAAAAAATGTGTTTTTCTATGGAAATTAATAAGTTTTTACACTTCATAACGCCCATATTTTATATCATTACTATTCCTCCTGTAGATTGAGAAAAAACAAAAAACCCCCATCCCTCGGCGAATAGCGCCTAGGGACGAGAGTTTGTCTCCCGCGGTTCCACCCTAGTTGATACTAATAATTAAGTACCCTCTTTGGAAAATTAACTCCAGATTGCCGTTTCACTGATTTTTTATCAGGCTTCCACCATCCCTGATTCGCTTAAAACATTTTCAGTTACTATTGATCCTTCATCGTTTAATAAATATATAAGTTTGAAAATTATTTTATCAAAAATCTACATTAATGCAAGTGGTTAAATATCATTACATTTTAATTTAAACATTTCTTAAAATTGTGTGTTTAATGATCACTACTTTTTTGTATTCACTTGATGTACTTGATTAAGTAGCTGTTGAACTAGTTTCCTCATACTAACCAATTCATTAGATGACATCTCACCATTATCAATTAATGACATTGGTATACAAATAGCTTTTTCTTGTAAAAGTTTCCCGCCCTCGGTTAATTTAATTAATACTCTTCTTTCATCAACACTTGACCTTTCTCTAACGATCAACCCTCCATCTTGCATTCTTTTTAATAGGGGAGTTAAAGTCCCAGAATCTAAAAACAACTGTTCACCTAATTCTTTCACTGTGCTCTCTCCACTTTCCCACAGTACAAGTAAAACAAGATATTGAGGATATGTTATGCCAAGCTCATCTAATAATGGTCGGTACATTTTAGTAATTTCTCTAGATAAGGCATAAACAGAGAAACAGAGTTGATTATCTAATTTAAGTAAATCATCATTGTTCATTATTCCCACCTACATTTCAAAAAAGTTGTGCACAATTTATTTCTTACAAATAAAATTATCTTTTTAAACATTAATTGTCAACTACTCAGAAAAACCTACTTATTTATATCGTAGAAACATATTGAATATTTACATGTTGAACAGCACATAATGATTCTTGATGACACAATAACCCCTTCCAAAATATAAATAAAAACTGTTGACAAATAAAATTTTTACAGTTATATTAGTATTACAAAATTAAATTGTGCACAACTAAATTGTGTAACACTTAATATAAAGGAGAATGAAAAATGGAAGCAATTTATACAGCAAAAGCTACAGTTCAAGGTGGAAGAGAAGGAAAGGTTTCTTCAAGTGATGGGGCTATTCAATTAGATTTAAGCATGCCGAAAGAGCTTCAAGGTCCTGGTGGAAGTGGAACTAACCCAGAGCAATTATTTGCAGCAGGATACGCAGCTTGTTATGAAAGTGCATTAAAATTAGTTGCTCGTAATAAAAAGATGGCAATTGGAGATACTCAAGTAACTGCACAAGTATCCATTGGAAACGATCCAGCTGGCGGATTTAAATTAGCAGTTCAACTTGATGTGAAGATTCCTGGTGTAGAAGTTGATGTGGCGAAGGAATTAATTCAAGAAGCTCATCACGTTTGCCCGTATTCAAAAGCTACTCGTGGTAATATCGATGTAGTATTACGTGTTGTAAAATAACTTACTTGAAAACAACAAAAAGGTGGAACAAGATTGTATCCACCTTTTTTGCGTTTTCTTACTCTCATTGTTCGTGACACCTTTTCTACTTTTATGGGGCTCGGATAAAACCTCATCCACCTCCCCATTAAAGCTTCCGAAAAGAGACTACATAATTATTAACATGAAAACGACAGCTACGATTGAACCTGTTAACACTAACAAAATGTGTAAACGTAATAACGACAATAATACAGCAACAATTCCTCCGGTTAAGCCAATAAATATATTATCTTCTTGAATTGTTAAAATTCCTGGGAAAATCAGTGCCCCCAATGCTGCATATGGGATATATGATAACCAACGATTAACCCAATCGGGAAATGTAACAAAATTAATTACAAATGCTGGGATAACACGAGGTATAAATGTAACAATTGCCATACCAATAATGATTAATAATATCTCCATATCATCTACAAACCTCATTTCTATCATTGATAACATTTAATAACCTACTCTAATGTGATTGGGTATCCTTTGATCAATGCTAGTTTACTAGCTATTTTGTTGTATAAATTCTCGTTCTTTGAAAAATACACCTATGAGGCTACTTATAAGTGTAGCTATGACAATAGCCCAACCTGAGCTTACAATCATTGACGCAAATGTACAAATGACCATACTTATTACAACGATGCTCAATACTAACCTTGATTTCCGCGCTACTGGTACTACTAGGGCAATGAACATTGCATAGAGACCGACGGACATACCTTGACTAATAACCGGTGGAAAAATGCTTGAAAAAAGTCCACCAACTAGAGTCCCTGCTATCCATGATAAATACGCTGTTGCAAATATGCCTAGAATAAAAAATTGATTTGTGGCATCTTTTTCTTTCCCTTGCAATGAAAATACTGAAAATGTTTCATCTGTTATACCGAAAGATAACAAAGCTTTCCACTTAATAGGAATATGGTTTAGTTTATTTATGAATGACATACTCATAATGAAATGACGAAAATTAAGGACAAATGTAGCTACAATAATTTCGATTACAGTTGCATTGACCATCACCATACCGGCTGCCATAAATTGACTTGCACCAGCAAAGACTGCGATTGACATAAAGGTTGAATGCCATAGCGACAAACCTGATTGAACAGCAATCATTCCGAATGTAACTGCAATCGGAAAATAACCAATCGCTATTGGTAGAGCAACCCTTGACCCTTTTAAGAACAAGTTACTATTTTGGAGTTTTTTTCTCTGGGATATGTTTTTTTGTTCAACATTTATGCTAGGCATCACATTTCTCCTTTCACAAGTTTACATAACAACTTAATATTAGCTGTTATCTTTCTAACTACTAATAATTCGTGTGTAAAAAAGGCGGCCCAATTCATTTGAACCGCTTTCCTGTTACAACATGCAGAAGGTCATTGTCCTTTCTCCATAGTGAATCTAATTTATCCTCACCAAATTTACGAGTGATTTCTTCAATCATAATATCATGCCTAATATATTCAGTTGCGACTAATATAAGTGCAGGATCTTTCGATTTGACTGCCCAAGCAGTTGTTTCTTCAGAAAAATTTGCTATGATTACCTCTTCTTCATCTCTAGCAGCAATTGTTAAATGACCACCTGTTCTTTCTTTCACAACTTCTGGTGGCATGTAGTTATGATGATAAGTGGAACCTAATTGTAAATGTTGATTACCGAATAAAATAGTAAAGATTTTAACGCCTTCTTCATGACGTTGATCGACAGCTTCTTGTATCATAGGAGTTTGTGGCTCCCATACTGATAACCATAGTTCTTTTTCAGCATTGCCAATTAAATCAACTATTTCCGATATAACTAGTTCGTCACTACGGATATGCCAAATAACATCTGCTTCGCGTTCTCCTTCTAATGTCATTAAATTTTTTTCTAGGTAATCAAATGACTGTTCAAATTGGCTCCTAAACCTTGTAATTAATTCCTTAGCAGGTACAGGAGTATATTTCACTGGATCAGAAGGCACTTTATATACCGCACCCTTATCTAACAATTTACCTATCACTTCATATATCATCGATCGTGGAACTCCTGAAAGCTTACTAATTTCATATCCTGTACTAGGAGATTTCTTTAGCAAGCTTATATAAGCTTTACATTCATATTTAGAAAAACCCAACTTTTGAAGTTCGTTATAAATTTCTTCCACTTCTTACTCCCTCTAGTAGTTATTATACTACCTACTATAAAGATATTCAAATAATTGTCAACCTTTTATATAGATGCTTTACCATGTTTTTCTCACTAAAATATATTATTTTTTACATTTACCGTTAGTAGAGTACTACCTTCTACATAAAGATGACTATAGAAAAAACTGTGCTAATTCGATTACAGAAGCTACATAATTAACAACAGGAAGCATCCTGTATGAAACTTTTTTTTACGCAACACGTAAAAGAGATAAGGGGGAGAAAATATGATCGTATATTACTCTTAGAAAGACAGTACGAATTAATCATTTTTTACCATATATACCTAATTACAACATTAGGTTTCTATGGTACGATATGAATGTGATTTTTTGAAAGCAGGTGTACTATGAGCAAAACTACAAAATTAATTAAAGGTTTATCAGCGGCTGTGATTGCAACTGGGTTATCTGGTTGTTCAAGTGCTGCGAATGAGTATACTTATGAAACAACTGATAGTGGAGATGGTGATACAAGAACCATTCCAATCGAGCCATCGGTAGTTGGCTGTGATGAATGGGACTGGGATGTTGATGATGAAATGTATGAATGTGATGATGATGATTCAGATTATCGCGGTCATTACTTTTATCAAAATAAGCTATTCAAAACAAAAGCTGACATAAAAAGTGGAAAGTATAGTAAAAGTTTTGTTTCAACTTCAACGAATGCTGTAAACAATAATACTAACAATTCCACCTCTCAATCAAACCAGTCACAATCTAAATCTTCAAATAATTCTGTGTCAAATAATTCTGAACAACCAACAACTTCCACTCAAAAGTCACAATCTAGTTCAAGTAGTTCATCTGGATTTGGTAAGAGTAGCAGTGGATCATACGGAGGGTAATAACTACTACGATGAAGGAATGGGAAATTCGCAGAAGAGAATTTTATGATCGTATACCTAAATTTTGGCCTGACATGTACGGTCAAGAATACGCATTATTTGATATTCATCCTCTCACTATGGATGAAGTGGAAAACATCCGCCTTGCTACAAGTCACATTGGGAGCATCTTTTTTAAGATTGCTCGACTATTAAGGCACGTTAATAACGAAACACTGCAACAACTGGGGTTCCCCAATCAGTCAATTCCTTATCTTCGTCTACAAACCATCGACGTAGAAACGATCATTGCACGACTTGATCTAGTAAAAGTAGGTAGCACTTATAAGGTTTTAGAATTTAATGCTGATACACCTACCTTTATTAAAGAGCTATTCTCTATCAACGGTAAGGTATGTGATACATTCGGGTATCAAAACCCTAATCAACATGAAGAAGAACAATTAGCAAATTCTGTGCGACAGGCGATTTTTTCTAGTATTAAATATGTACAGGAGATAAGCAACCCGTATGTCGTATTTACATCCCATGAAGAAAGTGATGAAGATTTAAACACCTCACTTTACCTTCAAGACTTAGCAAATATACCTTCAAGATTCGTGCCGCTTCATAAGCTACAAATTAAAAAATCAGAAGGATTATACGATGAAAATGGACGTAAAATCGATGTATTATATCGTCAAACATATCCATTAGAGCATTTGGTATGTGATAAAGATGAGTTTAACAATAACATTGGGGTCATGTTACTTGACCTTGTTCGTGATCAAAAGCTTGCAATTATCAATCCACCCTCAGCATTTTTATTACAGTCCAAAGCGATTCTTGCAGCAATTTGGGGGCTACATGAGGATATGAGTGACTTTTTTTCAAAAATCGAGCATGATCGAATATCAAAATATTTTCTCCCTACTTATTTAGAGGCAGATCCTTTAATAGCAAATGGATTAAACTATGTCAAAAAACCTTCTTTCGGACGAGAAGGAGATACTGTTGAAATATTCTCATCAAAAGGAGAAAAAATACTAGAGGATAAGAATAAGTCCTATACGAGCTCTTTGCCTGTGTACCAGCAATTAGTCGAGTTACCAACGACTAGCTTTCAGACAGTGAACGGAATGAAAGAAGGCCATATTATTATAGGTTCTTTTTTACTCCAAGGGAGAGCAAGTGCCATTGGCTACCGTGTCGGAAACAAAATAACTGATAATCTATCTTACTATTTGCCAATCGGTATCAAAAGATGAAAATGTTGAGAGGAGAACTAAAATGAATTTATACTTAAATTTTCTAGCTTATGCTGGTACTGCACTATTGATGTTAATTATTGGACTTATTGTTTTTGAACTAACGACAAAGAATGAAAAATTCAAAATGATAGGACAGGGGAACAGAGCGGCAGCTATGGTCATTGGTGGTAAGCTCCTTGGTATCGCCTTCGTCATTGGGTCGGCAATGGAATACTCGATCTCTATCATTGACATGATCATTTGGGGTTCAATCGGAATACTTGCACAAATCATTGCTTCCATTTTAGCTGAAGTTGTGACGATTCGATTTAGTATTAAAGAAGCAATTGATAAAGATAACCGTGCGGTAGGTACATTCTTATTATTAATGTCATTAGCAATAGGCTGGGTCATCTCCAAAGCCCTAACTTATTAAGAAAAGCGCAGCCGACTGCTTAATCCCGACAAGCACTGGAAGCATTTAATTAGAAGACGCTTTTTGTCTTCTGATGCAATGGTGATGCGACTCGAGGGGATAAAAAATAGAACGCAGAAATGGCCACAACATTTTAAACATGTTGTAGCCATTTTTCTTTATATCAAACTAGAATCTAATAATTTCAAAAAATATTAAACAACTTTCCTTATGCGTTTATGGTAGCATATTGCTCAAGGTAAGATACAGTCACTGCTCCTAGTGTTTTGGCAGCAATTAACATAGCCTCTTCATCAATATTAAACTTAGGGTGGTGATGAGGATAAGCTTTTTCCCATGTAGGGCTCTTTGCTCCTGTGAAAAAGAATGCGCCTTGTACATGTTGAAGATAATACGCGAAGTCCTCTCCTCCCATAGAAGGTTCACACGTAATAACTTCATCTACACCAGGTATATTTTTCGCAATATCCATTAAATACTGAGCTTCAGCTTGATGATTAATTACAGGAGGGTAACCTCTTGTAAAGTTAAAGGTATAATCCGCACCAGAAGAAAGGCATGTTCCTTTGACGACCCTCTCTAACTCTTGTTCAATTAGATCTCTCACTGTCTCATCAAATGATCGGGCTGTACCAATTAGAACAGCAGAATCTGAAATGACGTTAAATGGATTACTCGCCTCAAAAGACCCTACAGAAATTACTGCTGATTGTAAAGGGTCTACTCTTCTAGAAACAATTTGCTGTAGATTTGTAACAAGTTGTGCTCCTATAACTACTGAGTCTTTTGTAAGGTGAGGCTCTGCCCCATGACCTCCTTTACCTTGTACAGTAATTTCAAATCTATCGGCCGCAGCCATGAGTGCACCTTCCCTACATGAAATCTGTCCCACAGGTGCAGTTGCCCATAAGTGTGTTCCAAAAATTACGTCAACACCATCAAGGCAGCCATCATTAATCATGTCAATCGCCCCACCTGGAGCTACCTCTTCTGCGTGTTGATGAATAAAGACGATACCTCCTTGCAACTCTTCCTTCATCATATTAAACACCTTAGCTAATACTAACAATGTCGCAGTATGACCATCATGTCCGCAAGCATGCATTACTCCATCAACCTTTGACTTATATTCGATATCATTTTCTTCATGGATTGCTAATGCATCAAAATCAGCTCGAAGTGCTACTGTCTTGCCAGGTTGACCACCTCGTAACGTAGCAACAACTCCACGTCCTCCTACTTCTGTTCTAACCTCATGGCCTAAGAGCTTATGATAATCGGCAATGTATGCAGGCGTTGTTACTTCTTTAAAAGAAAGCTCAGGGTGCTGATGTAAATGTCTCCGGATTTCCACCATCTCATCATAATGATTTTTTAGAAGTTCATATAACCTTTCCATTACTTCCACCTTCTTCAATTAGTTTTCATTACTTTAAGTATATATAATTCTATGGTCAAAGTGGAAGTCCCGACCACACATATTAACCGATATTTGATTCAAAATAGCACTTTCGAATTCGTATATCCTTGTCGGTTGCCGCCTCTTTTGTCTTTCTGCTTGTAATATGAGGTCATCTTCTTAATCACATTGAATATATTAAATAATCAATAATTCCAGCGAATCATCAACATTATTTATGCTATATAACTGACCTACATTACTTATTCTTTGTATTCTTTAGGCTTGAGGTTTTACTTTTTCCCTCTGAAGTAAATCTTCCATTATACGAATAACGGCGGATTTTATCTCTTCATTTTTCATAGAAAACTCTAACGTCGTTTGAATAAAACCTAATTTTTCACCTACATCATATCTCACACCGTCAAAATCATAAGCAAAAACACGTTGTATTTCATTTAACTTTTGAATGGCATCAGTCAACTGTATTTCGCCCCCAGCCCCTACTTCCTGCTTATCCAAAAATCGAAATATTTGTGGTGTTAATATATAGCGACCCATTATTGCTAAATTTGACGGAGCTGTACCTTGCTTTGGTTTTTCAATAAATTCACTAACTTGATAACGTCGTCCATTTTTTTCTATAGGATTTATAATTCCATATTTTTCAGTCTCATGCTCTTGTACTTGTTGTACGCCTATAATTGGTGCTTCTGTTTCCTCATATTCATTAATTAACTGCCTTAAGCAAGGTGGATCTGATACGACAATGTCATCACCTAACAAAACAGCAAATGGTTCATCATTAATAAACTTCCTTGCACTCCAAATGGCATGTCCTAAACCCTTTGGTTCTTTTTGCCTAATGTAATGAATATTAGCTATATTAGATGCTGCTTGAACTTTATGAAGCAGGTCATATTTTTCCTTCTCTATTAAGCTCTGTTCTAACTCAAAAGCTGTATCAAAATGGTCTTCAATTGCACGTTTACCCTTTCCAGTGACAATCATAATATCCTCAATACCTGAAGCAACTGCCTCTTCCACAATGTATTGGATAGTAGGCTTATCTACAATTGGAAGCATTTCTTTAGGCATTGCTTTTGTTGCTGGTAGAAACCTAGTACCTAAGCCTGCGGCAGGAATAATTGCTTTTTTTACAGTTTTCATCTACTGACCTTCCTTCTTTATAAGTAGTTAGTATTTTATAATATTTATTTGTTGCTTTTCACTCAAAGATACAAATACGTATACATCTAATGTTCGAGGCACCTTTTCTTCTCTAAGAACTATAAAATATTTATTGTTCCATTTCTTTAATGAGTTCAACTGTTCTTTGTCCTACTGCTGGGGAAAGTTTATACCCTCCCCCACTCCATCCAGCTGATATTATCAAGCCTTTTAACCCAGATACTTCCTCCAAAATTCCTACTTCATTATTTGTATAACCATCAAAACTTAACCTTCCACCAGAAAATGTGCTGTTGTCAAACCATTGAAAACGCTTCTTAGCGATCTGATTTACCTTTAATGTTTCATCATAATCCATTGCATGTACATCATCGGGGTTTATATCCCACTGATTTGTTGGATAACCAACTAGTACAAGATCATGAGTATCTGGTCTACTAAATAACTCTGTCGTATTATCAATGAAAGCTGGTGGTATCAATGCTTCTTCAGGTCTCTTAACAAATTGGATTTGAATACTTTTACTCCGAATTGAATAGTTTAGTTGAAGCTGATGTATAAAATTTGAACTCCAAGCACCAGTAGCTAGAATAACTGCCTTAGCTTGGATAAAACCCGCTGTCGTGTTGACTCCTACTACTTTCTTATTATCAAGTACTATATCTGTGACTTCTGTGCCTTCCATTGCTATTGCTCCGAAAGATCTAGCCGCATCAATCCAAGCTTTTGTTGTTAGAACTGGATCTGCGAATCCACCTTCTGGTTCATAGGCAACTGCCCCGACTCCATCAAACGCAAGAGAGGGGAACAGCTTTTTGGCTTCATTTATTGTTAAAGCTTCAATTGAATATTCATATTGTTGTTGTAACTTTTTTACTTCATCTAACATGTAGGTAACTTGATTGTCAGGTATTAAATGTAGCAATCCTGTTTTTACGTAACCACAGGACCTACCTATTTCTTTTTCAAAGTTTTTGAAAGATGAAAAGCTTTCCATCGACATCTCCGTTAAAAGTGGATTAGAGTGGTAGACTCTTATGAATCCACCAGATTTTGCAGTTGAACCGCAAGCAAAATGATTTTTCTCTATTAATGCAGCATTATTATATCCATTTTTCGATAAATAATATAATATGGATGCACCAATGACTCCTCCACCAATTATAACTACGTCTCTTTCCATCAAATTACTTCACCCCTAATTCTCGTAGGCATTCTTTAATAGGGAGAAAAAATGTTTCCTGGGAACTAGAGATTCGTAAATTACCTTCTATTAATGTTGGATTATATTCCCATTTGATTGGTTCGTTTATTCCTAGGCATTTCCACAGTAACTGTGAAAACTGTGGCATAATTGGCGCAATTAATATTGCTAAATGTTTTGCCGATGTCAGTTCTAGCGATATACTTGTTCGATAATCATCAATTAGTGAGGTAATATCACCTAAATATTGCTCGGATTCACCAAAAGCTGAGGATTTACGAACAAACTCATTTAATAATCTAGTAACTTGCTGTGGTGAGAAGCTTTCTGCTTCATATGCCTTTGTTACTTCAGCGACAGTGGCTTTTATCATTTCATAAAAAGATAGATGCCTATCTGACCAATTACCTACGTGTGGAGTTATTCCTCCGTATCGGTAATTTACTTTATCTAATAAGTGTTGCAACCAATTTTGCCATTCATTCATTAACACTTGTTCATTCGTGTGCTCAAATTCTGATAAAGAGAAATTTGTTTGTCTATTTTCTGGACGAATGTAAGAAAGAAAAAAGCGGACTTGGTCAGTTGGAATTCCTCTAAAAATTTCCTGACCCCAAATAGCGTGACCCCTACTCGTAGAAAACTTTAAATTATCTAATTGTAAAAATTCATTCGTTACAAAAACTTCAGGTAAATGCATGTCAGAATCAAATGCCATATGTAACGCTGGAATAAGAACTGCATAATAGAAACCATTATCAAATCCAAAAAATTGTATATTTTTCGATTGATCATTTTTCCATATCGTTTTCCAACCGTCATTTGTCTCATATTGCTTTAAGCATTGATCGGTTGCAGCCAAATAACCTGGTGCCATTTCAAACCAAACGTACAAAATTTGATCATTATACGTATCCAACGGTACTGGTATTCCCCAATCTGAAATATGGGTGATTCGAATGTCTGGTAACCCCTCTAATAATAGCTTTTCACAAAGCGAACGTAGATGTGAACCCATCGTAACTTTTTGATAGTACTCACGTAGCTGATTATTATAATTTTGAAGAGGAAAATATAAATGCTTTGTCATTTTTATTGTTGGAGTATGATCACACTGCTTACACTTTACATCAACCATATCTGTACAATCATTCGGTTGACCACACTTTTCACACCCATTTCCATCACTGCTTTCTAAACAATGAGGACAATTCCCCTTGACATGAGCACCATATAAATAACAATTACAAAATTCACAAAATAAGGATGGTACTTTCTTTTCAATTAACTTACCTTGGTTATATAGTTTCATAAAAAATTGTTGGATAAAATTTTTATATTCAACAGAATGGTTTGGTCGGTAAAAATAATCCATTTTTATCGATGCTAAAGAAAAAGTATCTTCTATAACCTTCCCAAAAGAATCAGCTACATCTTTTGGGGATCTTTTGAGCTGGTCTGCTTTAAGGGGAACATAACTTTGAAAGTCATCTGTCCCGCTTATATAATGGCTCTTAAGTTCTTGTAGCTTCAAAAATCGATTATAAATATCTGCGCCTAAATACGGACCAGATAAATGACCAAGGTGTAAATCTCCATTAGGTGTTGGTGGAGGGGCAGTAATTAACGTCTTATGCGCATTATTATGAGGACCTGTATCGAACGCTTCCTCTAGTAGTTTACTATCTTCCCACCATACTGCCAAAAATGTTAAATCTTTATGTTTCGTATTATTTCTTAAAGAGTGCGTACTAAAAGCATTTAAATAAATGACGTCCCCACTCTCAACTTCTGCTATCTCATCATCAACTTCAATAACTCCGCAACCATCTAATATATAAAATAATTCGCCTTCATGGTGATTATGTGGTTCAGAAGAATGGCCTGGTTTAATAACACAATATGCAGAACCAAAAGGAGGATCAGGAACATTCTCCCAAGCAGCGATTCTCTTACAAAGTATGCCATACTCGTGAGCAAACTCATTTTCGTTAAGCTTTTGTATATTCAAATTTGTTGCCTCCCAATTATTTTAGTTTTCCTGCTTCATAATCGGATTATTGTTATTCTACAAAACTATTAAGCTGTAAACTCTTTAATATTTCACCAGTTCTAAAAGGTAAAATTGATAATAATGTGTCACTTAAACCATTATTTTGTTCATTAAAACCCTGCACATAAATTGATGGTGACAAGGAGTCTTTAACAACTAATTTATGATCTCTATCTACCTTGACTTGGCCTTTCTCGTCTTTTTCCATATATTCAGTGATACCATCTATTAGTGATGGAATTTTTCTTTGATAGCCAGTTGCTAAAAATATGCCATCAGCTGGTATCTCTTCAAGTTCATTTTTCATATTTAAAAACTCACCAACTAGATCCTCGCCCTTTTCAACAATATTTTTCAAATCCATAAATGGTTTTATTTCACATCTGTTTGAACCAGATAATTTTTGAATATATATCATTTTATAAATATCCTTAATTAATTGCGCATCTACTACAGCATAATTCGTATTTTGATGTTCTTCTAAAAAAGATGATCTTTGCTCAGGTGTTAAATTGTTAAGAAAATCTACCATTGAATGATGGTATAACTCGTTTACAAAAGGGCTATCATCTGTTTGCCTATATGCATAGTTTTTAAAAGCAGCAGTTACATGGGCATTTTTATAATGATTCATTAAATAATAAAAGATTTCTGCTGCACTTTGACCAGATCCCACTACTACAAAACGATATGGCTTATTCGTATCTGGATAGTTTTCTTTTAGTTTATAAAGAAACTGGTTTGAATGAATAACTTTATGAGAGTTTATCTCGAGATGTTCTGGAACGTTTGGTTTACCACCAGTAGCAACTATAATATTTTTCGCTAAAAACTCTGTAACATCTCCAGTCTTTAAGTTTTCTGAAGTCATTTTAATATATTTAATTCTATGATTTTTTTCTTCACCATACGGCTCAATTCTACTGACTTTTGTTCCATAGTGTACTTGATTAGCAAAATGACCTGCTGCCCAACGAAAATAATCATTATATTCTAACCTTGTTGGGTAAAAATCTCGTAAATTAATAAAATCATTTAAACGATTTTGTATTTTTAAATAGTTTAAAAATGAAAAATAACTTTGTGGATTTCTTAAAGTTACTAGATCCTTTAAAAAAGAAACTTGTAGCTGCATTCCTTCTATTAACATATTAGGGTGCCATGCAAAATGATCTTTACCTTCAAAAAATACACTAGTAAAATTGCTATTAGACTCCTCAAGTGCTATAGCTAAAGCAAGGTTTGATGGCCCAAAACCTATTCCTGCAATATCAACAACAGGCATATTATCAATTATTTCATTTACTTCCTCTTTCATGACAACCTCTTCCACACAAATCCCCCCAGATTTATATAATTCAAATCTACTAATACAATATATGTCTTGTAGTGGTAATTATGCCCACATAATTAGAATTAATTGTATATTCATGACTGTTTTAATTAATAGATAAACTGTTTTAACAGTGATAATAGTGATAAAGTGAATTTAACTTTATCTATTATTTCTGAAGTAAGTAATGTTCAAGTCGAATGTAGTTTAGTAGATTTAAAATGGCCTATAAAAGTGACCGTAGATATGATTAATTTCGAAGACACGAAATGCCTTTAATGAGGACTATAGTAAAATGCATCACACTAGACATTTTTATTTTGCTAAATATTTTGCTGGTAGATTCCCCCTTAAAATAAATTATCCATTAAGAAATGGTATGGAAATAATAGTGACTAAATTAATATATAAGATTATATTTAATTGTTAATTAGTTTATGCGATATATCTCATTTACATATGTAAAAACATAGATAGAAGCTTTGATGCTAGTATAGTTCCATCGACACAGCCTCATTATGTCCTAAAACAGTATATGGAAAGGTTTTGTGTATAATGATGGGAAAAAATACAGATAAAAAGCTATGAATGACTATTAAAGTTCTTTATCGTTCTAGTAGATGAAGAATTTAAATTGAAGTAATGATTGATAAATAGATTTAAAAAAATTTTTTGAGCAAGACTATCGTGGCAGCTGAGGATCTTTTCAACAGGCTGTTTTGCCTTAATTGTTGCTTTTCGTTCTAACATATAAGCACGTCGGTATATTCCCTTTTTTTTACAACTATTAGGCTCTCGTAATACCCACCATTCTGTTCATATAAGTTTACTAACAGAGCCTATCAAAGTGAAGACATAGCAAATGCACCATAGCGAAATCTTTAAAAAAGGCATTGGCAAAAAAGAAAACAAATAAAAATAGACATCTCATTATGTAAAGATGTCCATTTCTAACCCTTTTGTTAAATTTTGTTTTTAATATAAACCTTACACGTTAACTACTTGCTTTTTTTTTAGCTTTTCCAACATATCTACTGTCATTTTTTCTAAGTCATAATTCACACTGAAATCCCACTCATCCTTAGCAGCCGAGCAATCTATGGCATTAGGCCAACTATCTGCTATTGATTGTCTGACAGGATCAACATCGTAGTATAGCTTGAATTCTGGAATATGTTGTTGAATAGCTATCTCTAGATCCTCAGGTGCAATGCTCATTGCAGATACATTAAAAGAATTTCGATGCTTAAGACGTGTTGGATCGGCCTCCATTAATGCAATAATTGCATGAACAGCATCTGTCATATACATCATATCCATATATGTTCCTTTATTAATAAATGAAGTATATTGCTTCTTTTCAATTGCTTGATAGTAAATATCTACTGCATAATCAGTTGTTCCTCCCCCAGGTGGAGTCATATAAGAAACTAACCCTGGAAAACGTAGGCCTCTCGTATCAACCGCAAACTTATGATTATAATAATCACATAACAATTCACCAGATACTTTATTCACACCATACATTGTTGTTGGTCTTTGAATGGTATCTTGTGGTGTTTGTTCTTTTGGTGTGTTCGGTCCGAAAGCACCAATTGAGCTTGGAGTGAAAAATTGACACTCTAGTTCCCTAGCTACTTCTAAAGCATTAACAAGCCCTCCCATATTAAGATTCCAAGCAAGTAATGGCTTTGATTCAGCAGTAGCTGACAGCAAAGCTGCCAAGTGAATAATCGTATCTACTTCATAACCTTTAGCTAAATCATACATTTTCTTATCGTCTGTTACATCAAGAATCTCAAATGGACCTGAGTGTACCACTTCACTATCAATATTTCTTATATCGGTTGCAATGACGTTGTTCGGTCCATAAATATCGCGCATTTTCATGACTAACTCGGAACCGATTTGACCTAATGCACCAGTAACCATGATTTTTTTCATCTTACATCCCCCAAATCGTTTTGATATGGAGTTTCTCAAGGGTATCATGCTATTGCTTACTCTCCCTTGTTCTTCTCCTCCTTTTGTACCGAACTATTAGAGAACAGCTAATTCTTTTCCTACTTTTTCAAATATACTAATCGCATGGTCTAACATTTCCTTAGAATGTGCTGCTGTAGGCATATTACGAATCCTTCCCGTTCCCTTTGGTACTGTAGGAAAAACAATTGACTTAGCATATACACCTTCTTCATTTAATCTCTTACTAAATAGTTGAGTTTTCACTTCATCGCCGATGATTACTGGGGTTATTGGTGTTTCACTATGACCAATATCAAACCCTAAGTTGCTAAGACCTTCTTTCAAATAATCTCCATTCTCCCATAGTTTATCCTGTAATTCCGTACTACTCATTAATATATCAATGGCTTTCGTACATGCTGCTACATCAGCTGGAGTTAATGCAGTTGAGAATAGAAATGGTCTACTTCTTACTTTTAGCCAATCGATTAAATCTCTTTTCCCTGCTACGTAACCACCTACAACACCAATGGCCTTTGACAGCGTGCCAATTTGAAAATCTACTTTATCAGATAAACCAAAATGCTTAACTGTTCCCGCACCTTTCCCTAGAACACCAGAGCCATGGGCATCATCTACATATGTAATCAAATCAAATTCTTCAGCTATTTCAACTATTTCAGGTAATTTTGCAATATCTCCGTCCATCGAAAATACGCCATCTGTAATGACCATAATTTTGTTATAAAGTCCAGATTCTTTCGCTTCCTTTGCCTTTTGACGCAAATCATCCATGTCAGAATGATTAAAGCGAATAATTTTTGCTTTTGAAAGACGGCATCCGTCAATAATAGATGCATGATTTAGCTCATCAGACAAAATCGCATCATTCTTATCCATTACAGCTGAAATTGCTGCCATATTACAATTAAACCCGGATTGATAAGCAATTGCTGCTTCTGTATGTTTAAATTGTGCTAATTCTTCTTCCAGCTTAACATGCAAATCCATTGTTCCATTTATCGTTCTGACCGCACCTGCACCTACGCCATACTCTTCAATCGTTTTTATAGCAACTTCCTTCAATCGTTCATCAGTCGCTAAGCCTAAATAATTATTAGAAGATAAGTTAATCAATTCTCTTCCAGCAATTTTGATGATCGGCCCATTCGGGCTTTCTATTGGATCTATGACATTATATAGTCCGTTGTTTTTTAAATCCTCTAAGTTATTTTGTAAAAAAGAAGCTAAAACATGACTTGACATGGTCAATCCCTCCAATATGTTATCTTGTTTCCATTTCATTTTTGTGGTAAGTTGTCATCTAAAGAAAAACAGTTGTCCTTGTGAAAAAAACACATGAATATTTTAAAATGTTATAAAACAGGGTTGTTTAAATGATATTCTATCATACATTAAATTATATGTTTATATATCATGGACAAATTCTAAAAATTATTTTTCTTTTTCGTCGTTTTCACATTAGTTATTCTTGTTCTGCTAGGCTCTTTTCGTAAGACTCTTTTTGTAAACTTTGTTATTAAAAATGGATAGTAAGATAGGGCCTGATCATAAAAAGATAATAAAAAGTAGAAAAGACGCCACGAACACTAGGTGTATACGTGCTTATATCTTAGTACGATAAGGAACAATTCGTGCGAAAACAGCCTTCTAATAAAAAAACTCAGTTTATTATGCATTTCATCTTTTTTACAACATTCAGCAATGTGGATTGAATAAAACCTCTCATTACTCCAATAGATAGTAAAATTGCAACATAGTTGCGACCGACAACGGCGTTCTTATCGACATATACCTGACAATATATATATTGGTAAGAAATAGTCTTTTTCATACAAGTGATTATATGGCGTAAGTTCTTTCATGTTTTTCTTAAGGGTACTTTCGCATTGAAATAAGCCCAAAAAACTAGCTCCAGACACCATTTATTCGTTTATATTCCCCCCTTTTTGTTGCTCTATGTAAGGCTCCATGGCCCAAAGTTAAAAAGTTACCACCACAGTTGTTATGCAATATCATGAAAATGTTAAGTAAGTTCAAATATTAGTCCTTCAAATTAAAATACTACAAGGAATAATCCTTGTAGTATGGTGTTTATCTATTTACAAGCTTTAAAAATTGCTTCGTGCGCTCATGTGTTGGATTTTCAAAGAAATCTTTTGGATTAGCTTTCTCAATTATTGTGCCTTCGTGTAGCATAACAATTCTGTCTGCTACATCTCGTGCAAAATTCATTTCATGGGTAACAATCACCATTGTCATTCCTTCTTTGGCAAGGTTTTTTATTACTTGGAGTACTTCTCCCACGAGCTCAGGATCGAGTGCAGAAGTGGGCTCATCAAACAACATTGCCTTTGGTTTCATAGCAAGTGACCTTGCAATTGCGACACGTTGCTTTTGACCACCTGAAAGCATATGAGGATACGCATGGGCTTTGTCCTGTAGTCCAACTTTTTCTAACAACGCTAAACCTTCTTGTATAGCTTCGCTTTTATCAACTTTTTTTACAATTATAGGCGCTTCAATAATATTTTCGATAACTGTTTTATGTGGAAATAAATTAAAATGCTGAAAAACCATCCCTACTTTCTCTCTCACCTTCGACAAATTGTCTTTTTCGGGAAATATTTTCTTATCATCAATTAATATTTCTCCACTATCAATTGTCTCCAAGAAATTAAAGCACCTAAGTAATGTACTTTTTCCAGAACCACTAATTCCGACCAAAACTACTACCTCTTGAGGCTTAATGTGTAGATCAATACCTTGCAACACTTGAAGATCACCAAATGATTTATACACATTTTTGGCCATTAGCATTGTTTATCATTCACCTCACTTTTTCAACGTCGACTTTGTTTTCGACAACATGTAATAAATAAGTAAAAATCATAACTAACACTAGATAATACAACCCGGCAACAAAGAATGCTTCAAACTGTTGGAATGATTGTGCTGCCTCCATATTTGCTAAAGAATAGATCTCAGCAACTCCAATGACATATACTAGTGAGGAATCTTTTAGACAAATAATAAATTGATTTCCAAGTGGTGGTATTGATCGCTTAAATGCTTGAGGAAAGATAATTCGATACATACTTTGCGTTCTTGTCATACCTAAAGAGCTACTTGCTTCGCGTTGCCCTCTATCAATGCTTTGAATGGCTCCCCGAAATATTTCAGCTATATACGCACCATTATGAATAGCTAGTGCGATTGATCCTGCCCAAAATCCTGATAAAACAATAAGTGAAGAGATACCAAAATATAAAAAAGAGATTTGCACAATTAAAGGGGTACCACGAATAAGCGTAATATATATTGAAGCAATTGTTTGCAATATCTTAGATTGAGAGATTTTAAAGAAAGCAAAAACGATACCTAGCAATGAGCCTAGTGTAAGACCAACGACTGTTAAACGTATAGTCATCCAGCTAGCTTCAATAAATCCCGAAAATGTTCTTAGAAACATATCAACAATATCCATTTTCCGCAGCCCCTTTCCACATCATAAATCTACTATTATTTATATATTTCAACACCTTCAAGATTGACATCTAATAGATTCGTACCAAAAAAATCATTTGAAATGTCTACATACGTTCCGTCCACTACAATTTCTTCTATCACTTCATTTAAAGCTTCCAACAATTCTTCGTCATCTTTACGAACCGCAATACCGATGCGTTCCACCCACAACCGGTCTCCAGCCTCTTTAATAGTTAAACCTGCTGCTTGAGCTTCAAAGCCAACGATTGAATCAGTAATAACCGCATCTAGACGACCTTTTACTGTTAAATCATTGAGCGCTGTAACGTCACTGTTATAATACTTTATATCATCAGTATACTGCTGAGCAGCCTCATCATATGTGCTTTGTGCCACTACCCCTATACGCTTTCCTATTAAATCATCGGCTGTTTTAATTTCATTATTGTCTACTGACACAAAAACTGTACCACCAGAATAATAATATGGGTCTGTAAAGTTAACTTGTTCTAATCGATCATCTGTAATAGCCATACTTCCTAAAATAATGTCAAATTTTTCTCCTTTTAAACCTTGCAATATTGTTTCCCATGGTGTTGTAACAGGATTTGGCTCAAGTCCAAGCTTTTCTGCTAGCGCATAACCAATCTCAACATCAAATCCTTTTAACTCTCCATTTTCTGAGTAGTTAAAAGGTTTATACAAGCCGCTACTAGCCCACGTTAGTTTTCCTTGTTCGACTAAGTTAAATTCATGGTCTACACCACTGCTATTGGTAGTTTCGTTCGTTCCACAAGCAGTAGAAAATATCACTACTAAAAGCAACATCAATACAACAAAACGCTTTCTCATTGTACCCCTCCTCAATTGTTATTTTTCTATTAACCACATACCGCTACGCTTGTCCTACTCTTTGGCTGTATACCTTCATACGACAACATGCTGGCTATAAAAGGAATTTTTCATCTTATTTCCAATAGTATGTTTAGAATTTTATACTTATTCATTCCAAACAAATATTATTTAGATGTAGTATAGTAGAATTACAATAGTTTCTATTTTGGAGTTGGAGTTGAAAAAATGAAATCGATTTGTGTATTTGCTGGTTCGAATGTTGGTGGAAGTGATGAATATTTACAAAAGGCACAAACTTTAGGTGAAATAATAGGCCAAAACGGCTACAGACTTATATATGGTGGCTCTAAAATCGGCTTAATGGGTGAGGTTGCAAATGCAGCATTATCTCATGGGGGAGAAGTTGTTGGAATTATGCCATCTGGTTTATTCAGAGGTGAGATGGTGCATCAACAATTAACAGAGTTCATTGAAGTCGATAGCATGCATGAACGAAAAGCAAAAATGGGAGAACTAGCTGACGGATATATCGCATTACCAGGTGGACTCGGTACTTTTGAAGAATTATTTGAAGTTCTATGCTGGGCACAAATAGGAATACACGAAAAACCTATAGGTTTATATAATGTAAACGGCTATTTTGATCCATTAGTCGAAATGGTCAAGCACAGTGTTCAAGAAGGGTTTTCTAATGACTCACATTTAGACTTAATGATTAAATCAGCGAATGCTGAAACGTTAATCGATACGATGCAAAACTATACAAGACCAATATTGAAGAAAAAATGGAAGCAGCTTGATTAATTAAGTAAGTATTTCATCAATAAAATGATGCGTATGTTAACTTTTTAGAAAGGGGGATCAGTCTAAATTTGACTGATCCCCCCTTCAAGAAAATATTATTTTTTAATGTGTATACTCATACCATGGAGAATCATACGCTAATTGGCTTTTTTCGTACGTATAAAAGAAGTTGATTGAGTCTCCTGCTTGTAATCCACTAACCGTGTACTCCCAATTTTCTCCGTTTTTCACGGCTCTTACATTTTGTTGTACCTCATCATTAACCTTGTAATGGAAATCTACAAATGCAGATGATCCTGAGTTTGGTGTAAAAATAAACTTAGCATTTGTACCATCATTAATCATTTCAATTGTATAATCATCTGCAGTAATGACATTACTATCATCAACAGGATCAGTAGGGTCAGTAGGATCAACAGGATCATTAGTGAATGTCAACCAATTTAAGTTACCCATTCCGGCATCTGTTTCACCTTTGAATACTACATATAGGTCATGTATACCTGTAGCATTAGTAATAGCTCCAGTGTTTGTTACCCAGTTTTGCCATCCACCTGTAGGTGTAATGTCAACTGTACCGATTAATTCTCCTTCTACACTATCAAGCCTTAATTCAATCGTTCCTCCAGCTGATTCTGTAGCTACCCTTGCTTCAACACCAATTGCACCATTCCCAAAATCAACACGATTAAATACTAGATAATCTCCATTATCAATCCAACCTACGTTTAAGCCGCCACCTACATCAGTCGTCTCCTCAGTTTCAATTCCACTCATTGAAGTGTATTGCTCTGCTTCGATTCTGTCAAAAGCATTAATAACTGGATCGTCTCCTGGGTTATCCCCTGGATCTCCACCTGGATCTGTAGTTCCTGTCCCGTTGCCAACATTGAATTGATGTGGCTCCACAGTCACTGTCGCACCATCTGAGAATGTCACTGTTTTTACTGAATCAGTCATATTATAAACGACATACGTTTTTACATTACCTTTCGTAAAGACTGCATAGATTGGATAATCTGCTGTAATGGTAGGGTCAGCATTTCCTAGTGCATTTAAATTGTGAATCCAATGATACGTATTTGCCTTGGAATTTCCAGCCTCTGGTTCAAATATATCCGCTCTATCATTAAACTGTCTTATTGCATCATCAGGGTTTTCAATGGCACGATACATCCAAATAAGATCTTCCCAAACATTCCAATCTTCGCCGCCATTTTCAGCTACTAGTGCATCGTAATTTCGTTTCGTATATTCTGGATATTGTGTCAAATATAATGAAGCCCCTGTAATAGGTAGCCAGTTAATACCGTGAACTTCCTCTGGATTATTCGTCCACCATACTGCATCACCAACAGTTTTTCCTCCCCAAACCATACTAGCTGTTTCTCTAGTAAATCCTGGGTCATGATTTTCTCCTGTAACATCAAACCAATATTCATTAATGGCATTCATTTCAGTCGTAAATAAGTAAATACCTAAATCACGTAATTCCTTATTGTCTGTAGCTTCTCCCCAAAGAATGAGACCAGCCCAAGCATTCATCGCTTCTGATGATGATTCATTGTTGTTACCATCAAAGAATTTAGCATGACCAGAAGCCCAAGTATGCCCCGCATACATATCAAAATTTCTTAAAAATGGAAACGTTTCATCATTCCGATCTGCGTTTGCAATATCTCTAATTAACAGCTCTACCATTTGTCCCCACTGGCTATTACTAGCCCAGTTTTTATCAACACGTGCTATTTCTGCAGCAGCTTTAATAAAATATCCGTAATGGAAATGGTGATCATTCATTTCTTCAACTGACCCAAAACTATCTGGATATCCTAACAGCGTACCCCAATTATCATTGTAATAAAATAGGCGCTCGTTGTTTAAATTGCCATTTTGATCACTTGCTGTTAACCAATCCTCTAAGCCAGCTTTCATTTCTTGGCGGAATTGATTAGCTGCATCTGTATCACCAACTTGCTCAGCAATTGGCGCAAGAGTTGCAAGTTCGCCTAAACGTTTACCATACCAATACGTATCAGTTGACGAGTCAACTTCAGTTTGTGCCTCATCTATATAACTTGCTAATGTTGCCTTATCATATGTCCCTAAATCAGGTAATGATGGTAATACGCCATTAAAAGCCATTGTTGTCTTGAAAGAACTGCCTTCTGCAACCTTCATCGTCCCTCGAACTGAATCAAATGTATAGTCTAACAATGGTTGATTTGTATTTTTCCACTGGTGTGGGTATAAAGCGAATATCGTCCCTTCATTAGAACCTTCTTTTGCCTCTGTTACAAAGTTGTACGTTGTTTCTACCTCACTTGTTGACTCATTATAAGACCAGTCAACCTTTGTATCTACTACATGAGAGTATGCATACTGTTCAAATTTCTTTAATGTTTCTAAAGAATTATCAGGTAAAACAGCTATAGAAAAGTAATTCTTACCGTTTAGATGATTTGTTAACGTCTTTGTGTCTAAACCTGACCACGTTGAACCAGTTGGACCAAACAGGGCATAATGACTACCTTTTTCAGTTGTAATACCTAGCACATTACTATTTGCATCACCATACCAAACGGTTGGCGGAATAGAAGGGAGTGTAATTTTCGGGTCGCCCCCTTCATAGGTCGCATAAACAAACGGTGATCCATGACCATACGTAACGTTTAAAACGTTTGATCCACTTTTGGATTCATTCGTGACAAACCAATCACTAAATCCATCAACTTTCGTATCTCCAAATGAGCTTGTTCCAGAATGCCCAAGAACAAAATCATCTATATCATTCATCCAACCTTTCGTAAATCCGCCTAAGCCTTCTATATTATTGCTAGGGTTATAGATTCGAAGTCCAGCTGATTCATTAATCATGGCTAACGGATGAGGATATTGCGCGTCAGAATATTGCACCCATGCTGTAGAGCTCCACCAATCATTTGTTGGCATCGCTCCAGTTATGTTTGAAGTCTTATAAATCGTTTCTTGTACATCAGATACATTACTAGGCTTGACGGTCGAATAGCTTCCCGCACCAGCATCAACCTCTCCTGAAAACGCTTTCGTAGATGGGGAAAATAAAGAACCTGTAAGGAGTGTTACTGAAGCAATTGTAAGCAACTTTTTCATACTTTTTCTCCTTTTCGAATAAATTTATCCCTGTTTCGTAATGGGGATATGTTTAGAATAAACGAGAAAAATTACTACTACAATAGGAATATACATGTATTTATTGTAACAGAAATGTAATACTGGACTAGCATACATACAGATAAAAAGACCTATTTTTTTTGTATTATCTTACTGTTTTTCAAAACATTTGATTAGTTTAGTAATACTTGGTTTAGCGAAACACTTTCGTTTTAACAGACTTCTAAGAAGATAAAAGTTTCACACCAACTCATTTTCTGATCATAAACCAAATTTACTAGATAAGTCGCCTCATTAAATCTATTAATATGTTAGTAAATATTTCAATTTATAGCTCAGTCATCTCCAAATCTTCATGTTATAATTCCATGTACAAGTTACAACATGATATCCTTATTTTAGGAAAAACACTTTTCCTACTTTACCTTTTACATAGAATTCACAATAAGAATATAAACACATATACATTTAACGTTGTTGGCATCTTTTCTACTATTAAAGAGCCTTTTATTTGTTTCTCTGTCTAAACTCACCGTCTCGGTCTAGGGACTGAGCTACAACCAATCAACAGACTGTTACAATACGTCCTTTTATCAAATATACTGATCCTAAAGAAAAAACGATAAGGAGAAAAAAATGAAAAAGACTTTTGCCGTTTTTAAAAACCGTAATTATACGAAAGTGTTTTTTGCACACCTTACTTCTCAAATGGGTTCGGTAATTGGTTTGACAGCTTTTCTATTTTACTTATTAGATCGTTTCTCGAGTCAACCTGCCTATGCCACAATTAATGAAATGATGTATTCTCTTCCGACATTAGTAGTGTTTTTTTTCGTTGGTGTATTAGCTGATCGCATGGATCGGAAAAAAATAGCCATATACAGTGATTGGATTCGAGCTATATTATCAGTTTTTTTTCTCGCTTCAATATGGCTTGGATGGATGCCACTTATTTTTTCAATACTATTTTTAAGAAGTGCTGTATCAAAATTCTTCATACCTGCAGAAACGGGTATTATCCAAGGAATTTTACAAGAGGATGATTATACAACGGCTGCTGGATTAAATCAAATGCTAGGTAGCTTATTTATGTTATTTGGAAATGGACTTGGAGCTATAGCTTATTGGACAGTAGGAATTGAAGGGGCAATTATCGTTGACTGTATATCATTCATCATAAGTGCAATACTTCTTCACACATGTAATATTCCAGAATCAGTACGCTTACCTAATGGAAAACATACGATTAAAGACTTGCAAATTAAAATGATTGTTAAAGATTTCAATTCAGGCTTACGCTATATTTTTGGGAATCGACTACTAGTTTCCTTAGTAATCGGCTTTCTCATCTTTGGGATAATTAATGGTGGCTTTTCCGTTATGCAAGTATTTATACTTAAATATAAATTAGCACCTGACACGTACGAAGAAATGGCTGTAATCTCAGGAATTGTATTTGGCGTTGGGGTTTTAATTGGAAGTGTCGTCGCATCCATAGTAGCGCAAAAATTCAAGCTATATCAGATGATGATCTTTGGATTGTTATTTAGTGGTTTATTTATTGTCACAGCAGCATACGCAACAAACCTTGTATTGTTTTTCTCAATTATGTTCATTGTAGCTTTAACTATACCAATGATTAATGTAGCAATGGGTGGTTGGCTTCCTAAAATTGTAGATCCAAAAATGATGGGAAGGGTTCAGGGCTGGATTGACCCATTAATGATGTTTTCTCAATCGATTACTTTGGGTATTATTGCTGTAACTTTCCCAGCAATTATTACCGTTGAAGGTTTATACTGGCTCGTAGGTATTTGTGTCTTATTAGTAGGAATTTATTACGCGGTTACATTACCTAAGTTTGACAGGGAACAAACAACGATTACTGCTAATGAAGGTGTAAAAGAGCACGGCTAAATGTAAGGTGCATTTTTAAAACCCCCAGTTTCTTCTTGAGCTGGGGTCTTTATATTGGCTGTTTTCGCATTAATTGTTGTTATACCTTCTAAAATATAAGCACGTATACATATAGTGATCTGGGTATCTTTCCTTATTAAGCTCTAATAAAACTCATCATATTGTCCATTTTTAATAAAAAATGCAACAAAGTTTACTAAAAGAGCCATATATTATTCGCTATTTTTTTCAAATTCATCGTTATTCGTAGCATCGTAGCCCTACTATTTAAGAGATGATAGGTGCAAATTAATTAAAATAATAACAAATGAAAGCAACATCCTGCTACAGTGATTTCGCATTAGCGATAGGATAGAGATGTCCTCCAATAGTAAATGATATGTTCCCTGATTCTTCAGAAACAATTAATACTAACGCATCACACCTCTCCGTTAAACCCAGCGCTGCCCTATGGCGTGTCCCTAATTTGCTTTTGCCTATATAGTGATTTGAAAGTGGGAGAACATTGGCTGCCGAAACAATTTGATTTCCATGAATAATTACAGCACCGTCATGAAGTGGATTTCCCGGAAAGAAAATAGATTCTAATAATGAGGAGGTCAGTTGAGCCTCAATTGGTATATTAGATTGAATATACGAACTAAGAGGATCTTGTCGCTGTACAACAATTAAGCCGCCATGTCGACGGTCCGACATATGTTGAATACTAAGTGAAATATCTTCATATTTATCAGTATAAGAGGATAAATAACAATTTAAATAAAATGATGCTGCGTTCATTTCAATCTGTACAAAACTTTTTTTAATATCTTCTAACTCTCCTAACAAACATTTTTTATCATCATCAATTGATTGTAAACTTTCCTCTAAGTTAGTTATTACCTGCTTCATATCTGCCTTCAACTGTTGTTTCATAGGTGAAAAATCACATTCAACATTTTTCATAACTACTCAGCCCCAATCTCCATCACTCTATCAGAATTTCGTTTATTAGCATTAGTTTTATTCAATTTGATATATTTATCCTCATAAAATGGATTCATATAGCATCATTGACATTTATCTCAACTCTAATATGTTCTGTTGCAATATGTAATTAAGAAAGGTGCACCCAAACACAGCATCCTTTGTAACAATTTGATTCGTTTAATCGTCAAATATATGTGAATAGAACTTAAAGTATGAGGGGAGGGTAGCTGATGAAATACGTTAGATTATGTCTCACATCGTTACTGGTTTTCATGTTATTAATACCCATGTTAACTACAAAAGCTAATGCCTGCTCTTGTGTCCCATCACCCCCAGTTGAAGAAGCCTACGAGCAGTATGGCGCCATATTTTCAGGAAAAGTCATCAATGTTTCTAAAAGTAAATCATTTCTCCAATCTCATTTTTCCGATGTCGAGGTATTGTTCGAAGTAACTAGTAGCTGGAAGGGCATTGAACAATCACAAGTGAAGGTTTTTACAGCAATAGACTCAGCAAGCTGTGGTATTAACTTTTCATTACAACAAGACTATTTAGTGTATGCACACTTGGATGCAGACAACAAACTTGTATCATCCATTTGCAGTCCAACAAAATCAATGGGATCTGCTCAAGACGATATTGCGACTTTAAATAGTATACAACAGCCTTCAACAGCAGATAATCTTGAGCAGGTTAATCTTGACAGCCCATTGAGTAACATTAACTATGTTGCACTCGGCATACTAATTATTATTTCAGTTTTCATACTAACTTTTATAAAGAAGAAGAAAAACTAACCACATTTTAAAGGAACGAATAAGAGTCTTCTCCACCACAAGGTTAGAAAAGACTCTTATCACATTATCCCAACTACACAAATACCTCGTTTTGGTCATCTTCACTCTCTGTATACCTATTTCAATAAGGAATATTTATTTGGAAAGGCTCTTTTCGTAAACTTTGTTGTTATTTATACAAATGCCATCAAACTATAGTAGTATGAAAAACAACAATTAATGCGAAAACAGTCTATGGCAAAAAGCTAAATTAATTTACAGAAGTTATTCGTCACGATATGAAGTTATGATTTGTACCTCCTCATATTGCTTTGCCACATCTGCGATTGTGCTCGTTACTTGACCATAAATATTTTTTTCAAAAAAGGTAAGAATAAAGTCGTGTTGAATGCTTGCACCCTCTCTCCCGTCAAGCTTTCCTGTAATGTTAAAATATTTGCTTAATGGTGAATACATATAAATCATAGAGAAATCTTGATGACCGGTATTGTTAATTTGATATAACTCAGGAGCCATACTACTGTTTAACAATAAATACAAATGCTCATTATTATAGCCTTGCTCCCATTCATGACTTCTTAAAAACAGAGATGGAATATGTAATCCGCTATCCAGCTCTTGTTCTTCTATCGGCTCAACCCATGCATCCAATCCAATTAGCGCCTTTATTCGATTATCATGAAGTGCAGTCGCTACAGCAGCCCCTCCTCCAGTAGAGTGACCGATCACACCGATATTGGCTAAATCTAATTTTCCTTTCAAAGGAGAACTATTTTGCTCTGTGTTCATCATTTCTAACTGATCAAGTGTAACTTGAATATCTCCTGCAAATGTTTTTACTAACGTATTAGCATAAGTTAAAAAATTAGGAGTTTCTTCACGATTTGGTAATGCTTCATCATTAACATAAGCTACTTCACCATCATTAAAAGCAGTGACAGCTGAACCGTATGTATGTTCAATCGCTACTACAACAAACCCATTACTCGCTAATAGTTCTGCAACATCTGTATGAATATTTCTGAATCCAGTCCAGCCATGGGACAGAATAATGACTGGGTATTGTTCCTTTTCATTACTAATAGGGGCATTAAGGTAGGAATTCGACTTCACTAAAGACGTGTGACTAAGAACAAAATCCGGAAATCCCATTAATTTCGAGACACCCTCTGCCACTATTTTACCGTCCTGTAGCCACGGAACTTGCTCATACGAACCTACATTTTGTGCAGGATACCAAACTTGTAGCTTTATTTTCCTATTGTCGGTTATATCTTCACTATAAATAGCCTCCCGACTATCATCTATTAAGTCAAATGATATCGTCCCAATTTCATTTGGTCCTGATGGTGTAGGAATTTTGTATACAGGGAATGCATAGGAAAATAACACTGTTAATAGGAATAAGCTTATGACAATAGGCAAACTCATTCGTATCAGTTTTTTGTCATTTTCCAACCTTCGCTTCTTTAATAATCCTACTCGAAATAATATTGTAATTAAAAACTGAAACATAATAATTATGTAAACAGGATAAAGCTGCCATCTTATTCCTTCAAATAACACATGTGGAATAAACACAAGTATTGCTAGAAAAGGTATTAATTTTGCTATTTTCATATTCCCAAAGCTTTTAAATATGATAGCTACTATTGTTAAGAAAACAAATAGTAACATGAGAAATTCTAAGACTCTTATTTTTACTCCCCCCCATAAAAAGACTATAGTATTTTTATTATATATAATTTTCTATTAATCTGCCTGTTAGAACATACAAAAGGTCAAGCCCATCTTTGCTATGTGAAGGCTGACCTTCTCTTTCCCATAACTATCCTTGACCAACAATATAGCGGCTATGTGTTTAAAATCACTCCCCCATTTACATGTATTGTTTGCCCTGTCACATATCTAGAATCATCAGAAGCTAAATATACAAAGGCTGGCGCAAGCTCAAAGGGCTGCCCAGCACGTTTCATCGGTGTTTCCAAACCAAATTGTGTTACTTGCTCTGCCGAAAAGCTCGAAGGAATTAGCGGGGTCCAAATAGGGCCAGGAGCGACATTATTTACTCTAATTCCGTGTTCAACTAATGATAAAGATAGAGAGCGTGTAAAAGTAGTGACAGCCCCTTTCGTTGCAGAATAATCAATTAAGAATTTCTGACCTTGAAAGGCTGTAATAGATGCCGTATTAATGATTGAGCTTCCATTTTTTAAATACGGAAGTGCTGCTTTTGTCATATAAAATATTGCAAAGACATTCGTTCGAAACGTATTTTCAAGCTGTTCGGATGATATATCAAGAATACTTGATTGCACGTATTGAACAGCAGCATTATTAATGAGAATATCTAACTTCCCGAACGTTTCAATCGTTTGTTTGACTACTTGATGTGACGTTTCCTCTTTACGTAAGTCCGCACTTATGACTAAGCATTTTCCTCCTAAGCTCTCTACCCTTTCCCTCGTTTCAGCTGCATCCTGATGTTCATTTAAGTAAACAATCGTTATGTTGGCACCTTCTTTGGCAAAAGCTATGGCAGTAGCTCTACCAATTCCACTATCTCCACCTGTGATAATAGCAACTTTATTGTGCAGCTTATTGCCACTTCGGTATTGGGGATCCTCAGAAATTGGCCTCGGTACCATTTCATATTCAAGCCCAGGGTGAACATCTTGATGCTGTGGCGGAAATGCAATAGGAACCTGTTGTGTTACTTGCTTAAACCCGTAATATGGGTATTGCGGATACAAATGATCACCTCCATTTAATTGAGAGTGCTAAAGCAAAGAATAATGTTATATACGCATTCGTTTATATCATATTATTTTTTTCAAAAAAAGTTCCTACTAACATATCCCCACGTGCTTATAGTAGGTGGAAATGTCATATCATTATAATCCTCTACCAGAAAAGTATTAATAAAATATGGCCTCTATGAGTAAACTTTGTTGCTTACATTTTATATACCTGTCATTTTTAATAATGAAGAAATATCATGAATGTCAGCTGTATACTTGCATAGGTTGTCATTCAATATAGCAACAATCATTGCAAAGCCTAAGGTGATTATCATGCTCAATGTTTCACAAAGTCGTCATAATAATTTTATACCAATCGTTTTTTTACACAGTATAATTAAATTACATTAAGTTTGTGATAGTTTTCACAAACTTAACTCATTCATTTACAATTAACATAACAAAAGGAGAGGTTTCGAATGAAACAAAAAAACCGTTGGTTAATTGCTTTATCAGCAATTGCCATCCATATTTCAATCGGTTCTGTATACGCATACAGTGTATATAAAAAACCAATTCATGATGAATTAGGGTGGAGCAGTACTGAAACTGCCTTAGCATTTACAATCGCTATCTTTTGTTTAGGAACATCTGCTGCGTTTTTTGGCAAAGTAGTGGAGAAGAAAGGCCCTCGCTTTTCAGCTATCGTTGCAGCTATTTTATTTTCAAGCGGCCTTATAGGGACTGGATTTGCTATTCAACTTGAATCATTATATGGCTACTATTTAACTTATGGATTAATTAGTGGAATGGGGTTAGGGATAGGTTATATAGCACCAGTATCTACATTAGTAAAATGGTTCCCTGATCGCCGTGGTTTAGCTACCGGGATGGCAGTTATGGGGTTTGGTGCAGGCGCATTAATTTGTAGCCCAGTAGCGAACTATCTAATTGAGAACGTTGGTTTATCACAAACATTCTTCATTCTTGGGATCACATATTTTATCCTCATGATTTCAGGAGCATTATATATAGCTCGGCCTGAAGAAGGATGGTTACCAGCTGGGATGAAGGAAGCGTCAGAAAAAGGAAAAGTAAAAATCAAAGCTGACCTTGCACAACTTACTGCTAACGAAGCAGTAAAAACAAAACGATTTTGGATGTTATGGTTAATGATGTTTATTAATATTTCTTCAGGAATCATGCTCATTTCAGTTGCTTCACCAATGGCTCAAGAAAAAGTAGGTATGACAGCTGTAGCCGCTGCAAGTATGGTCGGTATTATGGGCTTCTTTAACGGTGGAGGCCGTATCGGTTGGGCTACTGCTTCAGATTATTTAGGAAGAACAAATGTGTTTACGATATTTTTCTCGATTCAACTCGTAGCATTTTTGATCTTACCAACAGTTTCAAGCCAAGCGATATTTGTTACATTGATTTTCCTTATTTTAACCATCTACGGCGGAGGATTTGCCTCTTTACCAGCATTTATTGGAGACTTATTCGGTACAAAGCAATTAGGTGCAATTCATGGGTATTTATTAACCTCTTGGTCTATGGCAGGCGTGTTTGGACCAATGCTCGTTTCATATATTAAAGATACAACAAACAGTTATAATGCTACATTTTATATATTCGCAGCATTTTTAACAATTGCGTTAATTACTTCTTTCCTTATCCGTATGGATATTAAAAAAATTAAGGAGCAACAAGAGCCAGCTTCTCAAAAAGGTAAATTAAAGCAACAAGTTGCACAGTAATTTATATAAAAAGCTCTTTTCGTTACCTTAATGAGATGTTTGTCTGAGAGACATCATTTTATGTAGAAAAGATCCCTGTGCAAAACGATATTGTTAACTTCGGTGATTTTAAGAAAGAACTTTCATTGATGAAAAATGTTATTCAATACTTCAAAGATAATAATTCATCCTGTCATATTTATGAGACATGTAGATGATGCAGAAGAAAGTCCATTATATAGACATTCCGAAGGTTCTGAACTACACGGTTTACACGGATCATTTAAATCACTATGCTGACTATGTATTGGAGAAGCATACGCCAAGCTCATTCTTCAATACTGAACTCTCCAAAACACTAGATGACTTAGGTGTAAATCACCTTTTTATAACTGGCATTAATACTGAGTTTTGTTGTATGTTTACGGCTATTGTTGCCTTTGATAGAGGATACAAAGTGACATTTATTAAAAATGCCACTGGATGAAACATATGAAATGCCTGGTTTAGACATTAAGGATTTTGTTGGAACTGTTTTACATTGGTCGAATGCTATTGAAGTATTAGACTAAGATGAATATGTAGAAGAATATAACAAAGAAAATATCACATAAGCGAAGGGATGCCTCGGCATCCCTTTTGTTATTCACCAGTAATTTGAATAAACACTACCTTCAAGTAGTTTCCTTCTTCAAACTCTTTCACCGTTCTAAAGTCCTCTGGGAGGGAAAATTGTTCAATTATTTTGTAACGCCTCCCCATTTCTTTAAAAGCAATTTCAATAAATTTCTTAAATTTATCCATATTGAAGGCACTTGAATTCGTTGAAGAAACTATAATCCCGTTATGTTCGGTGATTAAAATAGCTTGTTTTATTAAATCTGTATAATCCTTCGCTGCGCTAAAAGTAAATTTCTTTGATCTTGCAAAACTAGGAGGGTCTAGTATGACTAGATCAAACTTTTTCTCCTTTTTCACAGCATACTTAAAGTATTTAAAAACATCCTCTACGATGATGTCGTGGTCTTTATAGTTAATTCCATTCACTTCAAATTGTTCTATTGTTTTACTTAAGCTTCTATTAGCTAAATCAACACTCGTCGTTTTTGATGCACCACCAGAAGCCGCAAAGACCGAAAATGCGCCAGTGTAGGAGAACAAATTTAACACTGATTTGCCTTCTACATATTTATCTCTAATCGTTTTCCTCACTTCTCTTTGGTCTAAAAAAACACCAACCATCGCTCCATCATCTAAGTAAACAGCAAAATGAACACCATTTTCCTTTATTAAAATTGGGAACTTACCTCTTTCACCTGTTACAAAGCCATCCTCTTCAATATATTTACCGTCTGTTGCAAACCTTTTTTTCTGGTATATCGCTTTATAGTCGACAAGCTCGCTTAACGCGTTAATGACATATTCACGAAATGTATATATACCTTCACTATACCAATTAATGACATAGTAGCCATCGAAATAGTCAATTGTTATACCACCTAAGCCGTCACCTTCCCCATTAACAACCCTAAATGCTGTTGTATCTTCATTACCGAAAAAATGACTTCTTGCATGTAGCGCTACTTTAATTTTTTCCTTAAAAAACTGTTGATTAAGCTGTTCACGATTATTACGGGATAAAATCCAGCCATATCCTTTGTTTTGTTTGCCATAATAACCTCTTCCGATAAATGAGTTTCGATCATCGACAACCTTAACAATTACGCCCTCTTCTTTCAAATCATTGATATTGACAATTGCTTCTTTCGTAATAAGCGGATAACCATTTTTAAATTTGTTTATATATTTTGGTTTTACCTTTAAACGTATCTCAGCAGTCATCGTGTCATCCTATCTTCAAATTTTTATGATCCTTATGCTAGTAACAGTTTTGCCATCTTATCCTACCACAAAACAAAAAGCATGTCGTAGAAATGTATGATCTACAACATACTTTTATATTGAATAATTACAACCCTTATCTAATCTACATTATCTCACAGTATAAAAGGTTTATAACGGTCAGATGCTAAGGAAAACAACAATCAATGTGTATATTCATACCAATCTGAGTCAGTTGCTGGCGTCCCAATCGTATATGTGTAGGAAAATTCAATGATATCACCAGTTGTTAAGCCATTAATTGTATACTCCCACGTCCCAGCAATATTTGTCGTACTTACATTTTGCTGTGCACCACCATTAATCGTATAATGTAAGTCTACGAAATTAGAAGCTTCTGTTGGTGAAAAATGAAATGTCGCACTATCACCATTGTTTTCAATGTCGATTGTAAAATCTTCATGGCTAATTGTTCCGTTATCTGGATTTCCATCTATTGGTGGTGCCGCTGTTGTAACATCTATTGTACTTCCAACTGATTCATTGCCAGCTGCATCTTTTGCAATGACTTCAAAAGAATAAGCCGTGTCTCCTGATAGTCCTGTAATTTGATAGGTAGTTAATGCTGTATTATCAACGTACACTCCGTCTTGATATATATCATAACCTTCTACTCCTACATTATCAGAGGAAGCATCCCAAGTAATTGTAATTGTAGTTTCGCTTTGTGCAGCGCTAATAAGGTTCTGAGGAGCGGTTGGTGATTCTTCATCAATTGGTAAACTTCCTGTATCCGCTCCTACAACATAACTGTATTCTCCAGACTCATATGCAGGTTGACCTAATGTGTAAGTATATGAATGATCTACTATATCACCCTCGCTTAAACCTTGAATTGTATATTCCCATGTCACACCATTTTCGATCATCCGTACGTTTTGCTGTGCACCATTATTAATTTTATAATGTAAATCAACGAAATTTGACACATTACCAGTTGGTGTGAACTTAAAAGTGATATCTGTTCCTTGATCAATTATATTAATCGTATAATTATCTGTAACAATCTCATTATCCCCACCACTCCCTGGTGTTACATCAGTTGTTACTATTAATTGATTACTAGCTACAGATTCATTCCCTACTGCGTCTTTTGCAATTATCTCAAATGTATAGGTTGTATTTGCTGTTAATCCAGTTACTTGATACGCTGTCGCTGTAGTCGATCCAACGTATATACCATCTTGATATATATCGTAGTCTTCTACCGCTATATTATCTGTTGCAGCTGTCCATGTTAAATCAACTGTCGTCTCACTCTTACTTGTAAAGTCCACATTTGTTGGCGCCGTTGGTGCCTCATTATCATCAATAGCAGGATCTGTTGTTACAATTAAACTATTACTCGGATTAGACAAATTACCTGCTGCATCTCTAGCTAAAACCTCAAATGTATATGAAGTATCCCCTGTCAATTCAGTAACCTGATATGTTGTATTAATAGTGCTCGCAATTTGAGACCCATCTAAATAAACGTCATATGCTATTACACCTATATCGTCAGTAGCCTCTGTCCAAGTTAGATCTACAGTGCTTGCAGTTTTTTCAACAAGCTGTAAATTCTCTGGTTTGCTAGGGGCTTCTAAGTCTGGATCAGCATTTCCTCCGGGAGGTGTTGCAGAGCAGCTACCACCTGGACTAACTGCAGTTTCTTGAGCCATTGCGTTAGCTGGAACTACTAGTTCAAAGCAATCAGAGAATGTTACTGTTTGCCCAACATCTGATGCATTATAAGCAACATATGTGTTATTTCCACCTTTGGAGAATACAGAATATAATGGACTATTCGCTGTAATATCAAAGTTTGGTAAGCCATACACATCTAAAGATCTTATCCAATGATACGTATGTGCCCTCGTTTCGCCAAACTCTACTCCAACCGCTGGGTCTACTTCTGAATCCTCATCCTTCCATTTTGCTAACGCTTCCGCTGGATCATACAATGCATAGTATGACACTAAAATGTCCTGCCACGTATCTGGATTCTCTAGACCAGGCCAACCATATTGAGCTTTTTTCTGTAAGTAGTTTGGAAACTCCGCATACGTATTATCGTAGTTACGCTTCACATAATTTGGATCTCTGCCTAGATATAGTGATGCAGGTGTAATAGGTAACATCTGAATCCCATGTGCTTCTATTGGGTTCTCTGTCCACCAAGTAGTATGGTTATATTTTCCTCCCCATACCATTACTGCATCATCATTTGAAAACTCTGGTTCAAATACATCTCCATAAATGTCAAACCAATAATTATTAATAGCTTGCTGCTCAGTTGTGAACATATAAATACCAGCATCTCTTATTTCAGAATTTCCAGTCGCTTCCCCCCAAAGTATGAGTGAAGCCCAAGCATTCATTGCTTCAGATGAAGATTCATGGTTGTTCCCACCGTACCTCCAATCATCAGCATCAATGAACCCCATACCATTTGCCCAAGAATGACCGGCATATGGATCAAAATTTCTTAAAAATGGATAATCAGTTGAATTCCGATCTACTGTAGCGATGTCATCAACTAACTCATTAACCATACCTCCCCATTGCGAGTTACTATCCCAAGCGTTTGCTGTGTTTGGTTCCTGTAGAGCAACTTGTGCTGCTGCATAAATCCAATAACCCCAATGGAAATGGTGGTCATTTAATTCCGTATCTGAAAAGTAGTTTGCACTATAACCAATTAACGTTTTCCAGTGATCATCATAATAAAAATAATTGTCTTCAATTGGTTGCCCAGCTTCATTATATTTTGTCGGTGTAAACCACCATTCTAGTGTTGATTTAATTGAGTCAATAAATTCTCCCTTTTTATGTTCATCGTTTAGTTGATCGGCAATTGGCATAATATTAGAATTACGACCTAAATTTTTCCCCATCCAATACGTATCATAGCCGCCATTACCACCATCTGCTCCAGCTTGAACAAAATTTGGATTCAAAGACATTCCATAATCAAAATATTGCCTTACATAATCTTCTAATTTAGCAATATCAGCAGGATCTGTAAGCTCTGGCATTGTCGGTAATATTCCGTTGTAAACGTATTGTGTACTAAAAGACGTTCCAGAAATCGCTTTCATATCTCCCCGAATTGAATCATATTCGTATAAATACTCTGAGTTTGGAATAAGAGGGTTGTTTCTCCATTGATGTGGATATAACGCTGTAATTGTCTCTCTATTGGCACCTTCCATTGGTGTAGTTGTAATCGTATAATCCGTCGTTAACGTACTACTTGCTTCATGATAATTCCAATCTACTCTTGTATCTGTAATAAACGCAAAAGCACGCTCTTTATAGAAGTTAAATGTATTTTCACTACCGTCTGGTAAGCCAGCAACTGTAAAGTAATTTTTCCCATCTGGTAAATCTGCAACTACTTCAGTTCCATTAATTTCCCATGTGGTACCTGCTGGGGCATATAGCCCATAATAGTTTGTTTGACCATTATTATCTACGGACAACTGTAAATATGCATTATCATGCTTTACAATCGTTGTTGGGTTTTTAAAAACAACTTTAGGCTCGCCACCCTCAAATGTGAAGTATGCATATGGACTTCCATGAGCAATCGTTGCTTTCATATTTTTACTGCCATCTGGACTTGCCATTAAAATGTCAGCTGCCCAATCAGAAAGTTTATCTGCTCGCGCATCTACTGGAGAAAATGTTGTCGCTTGAACCTCGAGATCTATTTGTCCAGGTCTATGCTCCCTTTCTAGTTCATTTTCTCCATCCAATAATGTATTAACAGTTTTAGGAGGTTTACTTATTTCAAAACCAGTTGGAGTTGCTTGGTATGACAAAGGGTGTGCATATAATGCCCCTGAATATTGATACCATAATACTGAGCTAATCCAGTCATTTGTAGGTAATGGCTTCCCATCTAAATTACTTGTCGAATAGTCAAAATCCTGTGGTGTTCTTCTTGGGTGAAGTTCCCACCCATACAATTGCGTTCCTTTGGCAACTGTAGAATATCCACCTGCACCAACGGGTACATCATTTTCTGAAATTTCTGCTGTAGCTGGTAAAGATGGGAGCATAATAGACGCACTAATTGTAACCGCTGTCAAAACAGATAATATTTTTTTAAATTTCACTCAACACACCCCGTTTAATAGAATATAGTGAAATAATCATAGAAGTTTAAATTTACTAAATGTTTCGTAAATTTAAATTACAAGACTTTAAAGTGAATACAAAGTTACTAGTTTCCCCCCCTCTATAAAAAACTACACCGTTTAAAATACGCACTACCGTTACATGAATATCATTGCAAAATACATCATGTTTGTATATGCAACTTTCGTCATAAATTGTCGAATAATACTAAAGAACGAATTTTTTCGTGAAACTAATCACTATTTATAACGCTGAGCTTCATGAAATCGTATGTTTAAAACGTGTAATTAATTAAAAACATATGGGATTCGCTTTAAAATATGCCTAGAAAGCTTAATATAGTAAAAAATATTTCGTGTATGTATTATAGTCTAGGTAATTTTACCGAAAAAAATAAAATTACAAATAACTACTGGTGCGAAATAATTTCGGAAATAATAATTATAGACTAGCTACGAACTTTGAACTCTTCCTCAACTATCAAAACATAAAAAAAGACATAGAAAAAAGCAAAGAGCAGCTTGCTACTTATCGCTTTTTTCTATGTCTTTAAATTTAGTTATAATTTTTCTAGTATAATCGACAAGCTGTTCATTTTCCTGAATGTTAAATACCATAATAGCTTTTTCAAAATATGCAATCGCCTCATTATAACGCTCCATTTTATTTAATGTAAGAGCCTTATAATATAATAATTGACCATGTAAATATAAGCTATCATTTTCCTTACAAAGGTTAATTCCTTTATCAGCTACTTGAATAATCTCTGTATATGATCCGGACTGATACAACAATCGAATATAATTGTAATAAATTTTTTGCATTGTCTGAACTTTTATAGCAGCTGGATATCTCTTCACAATATCAAAAGCTTGTAGAAAGTATGGTTTTGCTTCGGACCATTTTTCTTCTTCAGTATGAATACTTGCAATGGCAACTAATGCTTCAATGTCTTCTGAATGATATAAACCTTGAGCATGTCCATCTGTAGATAAAGTTTGATTTAAAATTTCTATAGCTTTTTTGGCGTCATGGTCAAGAAAATAACAACACAACCCTTTATGATAATTCATAAATTTTTGCATTTTAGTAGAACTCATGAACGGATTTTGTTCCTGTCTTTTTAGTAACTGACGTATTTCTGTATAATCATTTTTATCCCTTGCCCCTTTTATGAGCTTTATCAATTCGTCTTGATACTGGTACATTAGATTTTCCTGAACGTCAAAGAAATAATTAATATCAACCCCTAAACGAATAGAAAAGGCATGTAATATTGTTGCAGATGGAGATATTTCACCTTTTTCAATCATGCTAATATAAGACTGAGTACATATACCTTCAGCTAGTTTTTTTTGAGAAATCTTTTGAAATTTTCTCAATTCTCTTAGGTTTAATGCTATTTTTGGTAATAGGTTCTCTGTATTCATGAAAACAAATTCCCCTTTCCATAAAAAATCAATATGTTTATATCAATTGACGAATTCTGAAGCAATTACGAGTATGATAGTCCTAATATCTCATAATGCTCATTTATCGCAAATTTATCGTTAGACTGTATATAGTAAAATATAATTAATTATTGAGAGGTGGGATATGTTATGAAACGTGCGAAGAAAATCATTTTAACACTTTCTGTGAGTCTAATAATTGTTGGTGCCTTAGGGTCAACAGCTCTAGCATCTCCAAAAGATGAGAATTTACCACCAGTATTGTCTATTACTAGTACAAAATAATAAGGTTAAGAAATTGAACACCGTTAAATAGTCAGAAAGCGGTGTTTTCTTTTGGTTGTTTTTCGTACTAATAAAAACACGAATAAAACTAGATTTCGTGGCACCTTTGCTTCCATAAAGCGATGAATGTTGATTAAAACGACATCCTTAATTTCTAGTTTATGAACTATAGCAAAAAAGTTTACAAAAAGAGTCTTATTTTTCAAAAATTCTGAAGAAATTTATGTAGTACTAGTCTACCATAAAGAGGATCTTTCTACTATAAATATATTTATGTAATTAGCATCTTAACACTGTTGTAAAGAAACATGGCTTCACACCTGCTCGTTGCCTACTATTAACCATCAATGTAACAAATCCTTCTAACTGTCGTTACACCCTCATCCGTAACTACAAAGACCAAAATCTAATAAAAAAACAGTACTATAACCTCCTTTTTACCTATTCAAATATTATTAACTAGTAACCAAATTTATGAAAAAAAACCTTCAATTAAAACATGATTCATTTTGTTACTAAACACGATAAAATTAGTTAATTAGTCATATTTTTATTTTATCTATAGTATTTTTAGCCCGTAACTTAAGTAGCTTTTTCTTCTACAAATGTCAAATTTTTTCGCCATACATTGACATCCTTTTACATAATCGTACAATAAGATTAGAATTTACCACTCTAGTTATTATTATCATAAAATGCAAATCCAGTCAGTATTCATACCATTCTAATCATTTATATATTGAGATAGGAGAGAAAATGATGGCCAAGGATACAAAGAGCAATTCAAGAGGTTGGTTAAAAGGCGTCCTATCTAATCAAAACCAGCCTGAACAAAATAAGAAAGATAAAGCAGAAAATGTATCAGAGGAAATGGTTGAAAAATCACTTAATGACGATAAATTGGAGCAATACGACAAAAACAAGAAAAATAATTTACTATTGAAGGATGAGCAAGACAAAGTAGCTTTAGATTTAATTGTTTCTTTGGAAAACATGCTACATGACAGACAATTAACTGTCTATAAAAACAAAGGGCTTGAAAGCCAGTTATTTTCAGCGAATGAAATGATAGGTCGTTTAAAACATAGCCAAGTAAAGAAGGAACAAATTTTATTAGATAAAGATAAAGAAATTCGCGAGTTAGAGTCAAACCTTACGAATAAACAAATGAGTTATGATCAGCTCCTCGAAGATTTTAAAGACTATCAAAATTCATCAAAAATAGAATTTGACAACATAACAAATCAACTAGAAAAAGAAATGAATAAGTACAACAAGCTCAAAGAGGAAGCGACTAACAAGCAGTATGAACAAATGATGCTAATCAAAGAGCTTGAGGAAAAAATTAGAGATTTAGAAGTAGAGAACCACAAGTATGTTGAGCAATACAAGAAAAGCCAAGATGAAAAAGCAGAGTTAATGCAAACGATTAGTGATTTTACAGATCGTCTGTCTTTTTCGTTCTCTCCAAAAGCAACTACATCTAATACAACAGAGTAAACACGAGCATGTAGCTCTTTATCGCTAGGAGAGAGGGGACAATATGACAATATGTCAGTCTATCACGGTAAATTATTAGAGTTATTATCAATAGAAAGCAAGCTGAACAAATCTTTTTTACGAGTTAAATATTCCTTTGAACAAGATATTGAACTCCTTTGGGAAGTTGATAATGAAACAGCTATGAGCTTAAAATCATCAACTGATTTTTCTGGTAATTGCAAATATAGATTATCCTTTCAAAACTCTTGGAATTCAAATATTCAGCAACATATAAGCTACATCACACGAACGTATAGAAATCATAGTGATAAAGTCTATTTTTCCTGCTCTAATGAATATGTACAAGGGCTAAAAGCTATTAAACAATCCAAACAAATCAAGCAAGTTTTTAACGATAAACTGTTACCTACAGCCATTGACGAAGAATTACTAGAAAACACACAACAACCAAAAGGAGTAAATCTTAGTAAAAAACTACATAAGGTTACCTGGATAACTGCAGTGGCATTTATTTTCATTTCGACGCTATTGCTAGGTTTTTCCGAGAAATCATATTTTAATATTAATCTATTATCTAAAAAAACACCTGTTTTAGCAGAAAATGTTGACAAAACAACTATTGAATCGCTTCCTATAATTCATGAACCTCCTGTAACAGAACATATTAAGGAAACTCATACTGATTTATCCGAAATTCCATTCGTACAGCTTAATGAAGAAATATCCTATAGTATTCCGGATGGAAAAGTTGCATTAACGTTTGACGACGGTCCTTCGACATATACAACTAAGATTATTGACATTTTGAAGGAGTATAATGTTGGCGGTACGTTCTTTTTCACAGGTGTGAATGTTAAGAAATATCCTGAACATGTAAAATACGTACAAGCTAACAGTTACTCAATCGGTAGTCATTCGATGCACCATACAGAACTTATAAATCTTTCTCTACACAATCAAGAAAATGAAATTATTCAGGCAAATCTACTAATTGAAGAGATAACAAATGAGCCCGTAACTCTATTTAGGCCTCCTTACGGTTCTAAAAATGATTCATCCATTGAGCTCATGAATAAACATCAAAATAAAATGGTGCTCTGGAACAAGGATCCAAAGGATTGGAAGGTACAAAACCCAAATGATATTATCAGTTATATTCAAAACTCGAACCCTTCTGGATCTATTATTCTTCTACATGAATCTCAAGCAGTCATAGACGCACTACCAAGTATAATCAGTTATTTACTCAATGAAGGATTAGAAGTTGTAAGCTTAAAATAACCGAAATAAAACCTTGTATAATGTGGAGAGTGTGCTCACAACTAATTGAAAGACTCAACAGGGGGAAAAATGGTCCCCTGTTTTTTTACATTCATTTATTATCTTATTCTCATTACCTCTCTATCTTAGTTTCCTATATAGATTGTTTTAAACATACGATTCTCACTTAAAATCAAGTAAAAGTAATCTACATGCATAACTTACTTATGTACCCCAATAACACAAATCTTTACATCTGAAAAATCCCTTATCACCATATTCCTCCAATAATATTACGAAAAATAGCATAGTAGATTTTTACTTACTTGTGATAAGATGATTAAAAGAATAGGCTCTTTTCGTACTTTGTTTCTTTTACCAACAAATTTGTTCCATAAGAAGTGGCTTTGTTATGTTAGTCCTCAAGTTACAGAAAAAATGTGCCATGAACTCAACAATTATTACGAAAATAGCCAAAGAATAAGAAACAAAGGAGATTATTCTCTTGCAGAAAATCGTTGTTTTCATACTTAGTTTTGTTTCTGTCGTCCTATTCTATTTCACATTTCTTTCGGCAAGTAAAGTGTTTCGAACTGATTGGCAATTACCAGAGACATTAGCTAAGGCAGAGTCAGACTATAGACTAGTTCTAATTACCCAAGATCTAGATACTCCTTTTTGGGTTAAGGTTGGAGAAGGTGCGCTTGAACAAGCACAAAATGAAGAGGCAAGTCTTGAGATTTGGGGCAGTTATGGTAATAACAATGAGGATTTCTTGAAGCAAATTGAACTTGCTATCTATTCACAAGTTGATGGCATCATTGTTCAAGGCTTTGATACAGATGATTTTAAGAATTTAACGAAGATCAAAGCTGCATCGTATGGCATTCCAGTTATTACAGTTGCCAATGACGTTCCGATGAATGAAAGCCTAAGACGGACATATGTCGGCTCTGACCAATACTTGGCAGGGCAGCTAATAGCTAAGCAGTTAATATCAGACATGGGAGATAAAGGGGAAGTGATTCTCATGTTTGACCGTCAGCATCAGTATTATCAGGAACAACGATTAGAAGGTATTAAAGACATTTTAAGCTCGTTTCCACACATAGAGGCTATCGAAGCAGAAACCTCTCTAACTAGGGAGAGCGTTAATGCGACAACAAAAGATATGTTGAATAAGTTCCCTCATGTCGATGCTTTTATCGCTGTGAATGCCAATATTTCTGAAACAATGGTTCTTGAGATTGAGAGCAGATCTCAAGTCGAACCTTACTATATCTATTCTTTTGATGACGACCGAGAGTCGTTATCACTTCTTAAAGAAGGAAAGCTCGATGGAATAATAGAACAATCACCTCACGAGATGGGAAAACTGAGTGTAAGCCTTATTACGCAATGGCTGAAGGATGAGAAAGAGCAACTTAATTTAGGTGGCTATTTCACAGATATAAAAGTTGTAAAGGCAATGGATGTGCGATGAACAGTCTACAAAAGAAAATATGGGCACTAGCCACAGTCATTCTATTCATCATGGTTGCAATTTGGATTTCACTCACCTATTATAATCAAAAAACGCAAAATCAATATAATGATATTCTTGAACGCTATTTAAGTATGAATGAGGTGTCAAGTGTCAGTCAGCAAATGGTCACAGATTTGAACAACTATTTACTCAATCCTTCATTAGCAAATTTGGAAGCGCTTCAACTAAACATAAATAAACTTCAAAATAAAAAGAATGAAGTGTCTAAATTTAGAAATAACCAAAATGATTTTGCCTTAACCAATTATGAAAATTTAATAGATAGTCTCGTTGAAGCAACGGAACGCTCACTTCTGTTCCGTACAGAAAAAGAAACAGAAGATTACTTAGAAGTATTAACAGAGGCTACGCACATATCTAAATATATATCTGAGATGACACTCACATTAATTGACAAAGAGCTAAACACGTACGATCGTTTCTATCGTGGAATTATTGAACAATCAGAAGAACTGAAAAAGCTTGGAATTTGGCTGTTATTGTTAATTACCTTGTTGCTCGTGCAATTTACTTACTGGTTCTCCTTGAGAATTACTAGACCAGTAAAGAAGTTGACCCAAGCCGCTATTGAATTATCAAAAGGACGATTCAATTCTAAAATTGAAGTTGATTCCAATGATGAAATTTCGTTTCTTGCTAAGATGTTTGACCGTATGCGAATTAATATTAATAACTTTCTACTGGAAGTACAACAAAATGCACAGCTCGAAAATGAACTGAAGGAGAACAAGCTCTTACTACAAGAAAGCCAGCTCCATAGTTTACAGAGCCAAATGAACCCTCATTTCTTGTATAACACCCTTAATACGCTTTCCAAAAAGGCATATATGGAAGGCTCTGAAGAGACTAGTGACCTTATAGTAAGCGTTGCCAGCTTGTTGCGCTATAATTTAAAAAGCTTAGACAAATCTACTACTCTTGCTGAAGAGGTTAACATTCTTCAGCAATATATTGATATACAAAAAGCAAGATTTACTGATCGCTTACAATTTCATATAAATATAGACGAAAAATGTCTAGATTTACAAATTCCAAGGCTAACGTTACAGCCAATCATTGAAAATGCGGTAATACATGCTATTGAGCCAAAAGAAGAAGGTGGCATCATCTGGTTCCGTGCAATCAACAGCATTGACGAAGTGACAATTGAAATTGAGGACGATGGCCCTGGGATGAACGAACATAAAAGGAAGCAAATATTAGAGGGAAACAGTATCGATACCGAAGGACACTCAACTGGGATTGGCATGAGTAATGTTGGTAAACGGTTACGACTTTTCTATGGCTATGAAAATATCATGGATATTGAAAGTACGCTTGGAATAGGTACAAAGGTTGTGTTGAAAATTCCGAAGAAAAGGAGAATCGAAAAACATGATGAAACTCCTAATCGTTGATGATGAACAAGTCGAACGAGAAGGTCTAAAATACATTTTAGAAAAAAACTTCTCAGGTCTTGTTATTGAGCAAGCAAAAAATGGACAAGCGGCTATCGAGATGGTAGAAGAATTTTCACCAGATTTAGTCTTAATGGATATTCAGATGCCAGGAATAAATGGACTTGAAGCGATTGAGCGAATTAATAAAGATCACCCACATATTAAATTTATTATGATCACTGCTTTCGCCAAGTTTGATTATGCCCATACAGCAATGAAGCTCGGAGTGAAGGACTATTTACTGAAACCAAGCAAGACGAGTGAAATTATAGACACGGTCGGAAAAGTACTGAGCCTACTCGAACAAGAAAGACAATCCATGGCAATAAGTACGTTTCAACAACATGCTCTTCAAAAAACATTACCCATCGTTGAAACCGATGTAGTGACACAGTTGCTCTTCGATCATATGCATGACATACATTTAGACGAGTTAATTCAGCTATTAGACATTCAAATGTCAAACGAAAAATTTGTAATGAGCGTCCTGCTTCCAAAAGGAGCAGAACGTTTCTATTCGGCTATAAAAGAGAAGGTAAGAAAGACAGAACGAGGTTGGGTTGGAGCCTTATATGGTCGCCAATTGCCAATTATCGTGTTCAGACAACAAGAGAAATCATTTCGTTTACAAGCAGTTTCTCTTGCTCAATCCATTCTATCTATTCCGAAATCTACTAATAACAGTAGTTGGTTTATCGGTATAGGAAATGTATGTCATTCTTTAGACAAAATACGCCATTCTTATCAGGAGTCACTTATAGCAACTAAAGAGGCTAAGCCTCATGTAAGATTCCGTTTTTATGCCGATTTACCATCACATGATGTGAACTCAGACGATCAAAATTTAAAACAACTGGAAAAGAAGCTATTTGATCAAGTTCGAAATGGGAAATGGGAGGAATTCTCTTCATATGTGATAAATTTAATCCACCGCTATGAGAGTGAAAAAACAAACGTAATGCAATCACAGCAACGTGTACTAGAGTTGCTTTGGATTGCATCTCGCGTGTTAACTGAATTGGGAGTTGAGCCATATACCCCTTTGTTCTCGACACAAATACATGATTTTCGACAGCTTCAAGCTGAGACAAGTTATTTACTTGATTATATGTGGCAGTCCTACGTAGATTATTGTAGTCAATTAGAAGATGACACGATTCAACAAATTAAGCAGTACATTATTGAACATTCCCATAAAGAAATTTCGTTAGATAAAATCGCACACAAAGTTGGGCTAAGCCCTATTTATATTAGTAAAATGTTTAAAGAACAGCTTGGGGTGAACTACATCAGCTTCCTAACAGAATGTCGCATCGAAAAGGCGAAGAAGCTGATGATGAATCCTGACAAAAGCTTAAAAGAGATTACATTCGAAGTCGGTTATCACGACCCAAACTATTTCAGTAAAGTGTTTAAAAAGCTGTGTGGCGCTTCACCGACCGAATATCGTAAATCACTTATCGGAATGAAGGAATAACCAAGTCGTTAAAAAACTTCAACATTTTCGTTATCGGTGGAGGTATGCTCCATCTGATTGACAAATCCACCTGTATCGCTGGGAGCTAAAACTGTTAATAAAAGTTTTCCTTTCAGTAGAAAAGGAGCGAACTATTCCTATGAAACGGTTATTTTGTCAAGGAAGTCTACTATTGTTCTTTTTTGCTATGCTTGCACTGACTACAGCATGCGTAGATGAAAGAGATTCGACCACAAATTCAACTCTGCTAGAACAAGAACAAACGACATTTGATTCTGCAGACGAAGAAAAAAAGCTTAAAATTGGCTTTTCTATGGATACATTATTAGAGGAGCGTTGGTTAAGGGATAGAGATCGCTTCAAAGAAGCAGTAGAGGCACTTGGCGCAGAAGTAGAAATCTTTGCTTCAAATGGTGACGATGCTTTACAAATCTCACAAGCAGAAAAACTAATTAGTCTAGGCATCGACATACTCGTCGTTGTTCCGCACAACGCAGAATCAACAGCAATGATCGTTGAAAAGGCCCATTTAGCTGGTATTAAGGTGCTTTCCTATGATCGACTAGTGAAAAACGCTAAGCTTGATTTATACGTATCATATGACAATGAACAAGTAGGTGAGCTTCAAGCGAAAGCAATTACATCATTGGTTCCAAAAGGAAATTATGTATATATCGGCGGAGCAGAAACAGATAATAACGCCCATTTATTTAGAAAAGGTGCATTTAACGTCCTCAAGCCATTCATTGACAGAGGAGATATTACGATTGTATATGACCAGTGGACAAAAGATTGGTTACCTGAAAATGCTTATGAAAATATGAAAGCAGCTTTAATAGCGAATAATAATCAGATTGATGCTGTCATTGCTGCTAATGATGCAACCGCTGGAGCTGTCATTCAAGCACTCGCTGAACAAGGGCTTGTAGGTGAAATTCCAGTTTCTGGTCAAGATGCCGAGCTTGCTGCTGTTCAACGAATCGTTGATGGAACACAAACAATGACTGTTTATAAGCCAATTATTGATTTAACAAAACAAGCGGCTGAGCTTGCTGTTAAGCTAGCAGAAGGTCAAGTTGTTGATGTTCAGACTACCATTAATAATGGGAAATTCGAGGTGCCTTCTGTTCTCCTTTCACCAATTGCAGTAAATAAGCATAATATCGATGAAACAATTATCGCTGACGACTTTCATTCTATTGAAGAGGTATACGACAGATAACAAAAGAATTTATTATTCACAGACCGCCAGGATGCATCCTGGCGGTTTTTAACACTCCAGTAGATACGAATTTTTATAAGTAAGCTAGCAACTTACTAAACTAATATTAAAAAAATACAGATAATATTAAAATTGTGCTAATAGAAAGCGTTTTCATCATAATGCCTGACTGCTATATTGGAGTTATTAAGACACAACTTTAATTCGAAAGGGGATTTTTGATGAAAAAGAGAATTATAGCGGCCATCGTTGTCATGATGCTTGCACTAGTAGCTGTAGGCTGTGGTAGTGCTACTACAGGAAGTGGTAACGATGTAAGTATCGGTATTGTTTTACCTACGAAAGATGAACCTAGATGGGTACAAGATGAGCAAAGGTTTAAAGATGCATTAGCAGATTCAGACTATTCAACAGAAATTTTATTTAGCCAAGGATCGTCAGCTAAGGAAAAAGAAAATGTTGAAACATTACTTAACAAAGGAATCGATGTCTTAATTATCGCTCCACACGATGGGGCAGCTGCAGGATCTGCAGTTGAGGCGGCTAAAGACGATGATGTTACAGTTATTGCATACGACCGCTTAATTACTGAAACTGAGGCTGTAGATTATTACGTTACATTTGATAGCATAGCGGTAGGTGCAGCTCAAGGACAATTTTTAATTGACAATGCTAACGGCTCAGGCACTCCTTTATATTTATATGCTGGTGCTGCTTCTGACAATAACGCATTCTTGTTCTTTGAAGGAGCATGGAGCGTACTTCAACCAAAGATCGCTGATGGCACTTTTGTCATCGCAAACTCTAGCGAAGCAGAAGCTTTAAAAGATAAAGCTGAGCTTTCACGTGATGAAATGGGTAAAATACTAGGACAGGTTACGACAAACTGGGATCCAAATGAAGCGAAAAACAAAGCTCAAACACATTTAACAGCTGTTGGAGCAGATATGAAGGGTGATGTTGCAGTTCTTGCGCCAAATGATGGAACAGCACGCTCTATCGCTGATGTATTTGAATCAGATCCTGAAGTTTCAAGCTATTTAGTAACTGGTCAAGATGCTGAAAAAGCTTCTATTCAATATATTATTGATGGTAAGCAAGCAATGACTGTATTTAAAGATGTTCGTACACTTGTAAAAGATGCAATCGGAATGGCAGTTGATGTATTAGACGGTGGTACGCCTGATACAACTGGTTCTTACGACAATGGTAAGAAAGACGTAAATGCAAAACAAACTGATGTAATCGTCGTTGAGGACGTTAACGTTAAGAGTGAGCTCATTGATTCTGGTTACTATGAAGAGAGCGAATTTGAAGGCCTAAAATAAAATGCGCATGCTTTATGGAAATAGTGATAGATACGTCTGTCACTATTTCTAATTATTTTAGTTGTTTTCGTAAGGGAGGTTAATCATGAGCGAGTATATTCTAGAAATGCATCAGATTACGAAGGAATTTCCAGGGGTCAAAGCGCTCAGTGATGTTAATTTTAAAGTAGAAAAAGGGGAAATTCACTGCTTAATCGGTGAAAATGGAGCGGGAAAATCGACACTGATGAAGGTGCTTAGCGGTGTGTATCCATACGGAACGTACGATGGTGATATTGTTTTTAATGGTAGCGTGCAAAAGTTTAACAAAATTAACGATAGTGTCGATACCGGAATCGCTATTATCTATCAAGAGCTTGCGTTGTTTCCTGATTTATCAGTTTATGAAAATATATTCGTTGGCAACGAAGTGGACCGTGGAAGTGTAATTGATTGGAATCAAACAATTGTCGAGTCCAAAAAAATGCTAGAAAAGGTAAATTTAAAAGTTAATCCTGAAACGTTAATTAAAGATTTGGGCGTAGGAAAACAACAGTTAATTGAAATTGCAAAAGCGTTAAGTAAAGAAGTAAAGCTTCTTATTTTAGATGAGCCAACAGCTGCCCTTAACGAGGACGATAGCGAAAACTTACTGAATCTATTACGAGAGTTAAAGGGACAGGGCATAACTTGCATCATGATTTCACACAAGTTAAAAGAAGTCATTTCAATTGCAGATAAAGCAACAGTTATCCGTGATGGACAAACAATTTGTACATTAGATGCAGCCAAGGGAGAAATGAACGAAAACACTATTATTAAGAACATGGTCGGTCGAGAGATTACAGATATTTATCCGAAGAGAAGTAAGCAAAAATTCGGTACGAAAATTCTCGAATTACAAAACTGGTCTGCGTATGATCCGAAAATTGGTCGAGATGTAGCTAAAAATGTCAACCTTCATGTCAAACAAGGGGAAATTATCGGTATTGCAGGTCTTATGGGATCCGGCCGTACTGAATTAGCACTTAGCATCTTCGGAAACTCTAAATCTTATAAGCTACAAGGGGATTTAATCGTTGACGAAGTGCCACAAAACTTTAAACACACGAGTGATGCTATCAAAGCAGGAATTGCATATGTCACTGAGGATCGTAAGGGTGATGGCCTTTTCTTACTTCAGGACATTAAGAATAATATCTCTGCGGCAAATATGAAAGGCATCTCTTCAAAAGGTATTATCAATGACAACGAGGAAATTAAAGTCTCAGAAAAATATAAAGATTCTTTAGGAATTAAAGCATCATCCGTGCAACAGCTTGTCGGTAAATTAAGCGGTGGTAACCAACAGAAGGTTTCATTAGGTAAATGGTTGTTTGTTGGTCCTAAGCTTCTTATTCTAGATGAACCGACACGAGGTATTGATGTTGGAGCAAAATTTGAAATATATTCCGTCATGAACGAACTGATTAAGGAAGGAATGAGTATTATTATGATTTCTTCTGAGCTCGGCGAGGTTTTAGGAATGAGTGATCGCATTTATGTAATGGCAGAAGGAGAAATCAAAGGAGAGCTGCCAGCAAATGAAGCCGATCAAGAAAAAATTATGCAGCTTGCTACGCAATAGGAGGTTAAGTGTATGAAGTTATTCCATGAAGCAAAGGATTTAATAAAAGAAAACATTCGTGATTACGGTATGTATATTGCCTTAATAATAATTATGGTAACATTTACCATTCTAACAGATGGCTTATTTATGTCATCTCGAAATATTAGTAATCTACTAGATTCAGCTGGTTATATTGCTGTTTTAGCTGTCGGTGTTATGCTTGTTATCGTCATTCGTCACATTGACTTATCGATCGGCTTCTTGGCTGGATTTCTTGGTGCTATCGCAGCCATACTCCTCATGGAAGTTGGGTTACCTGTATATGTAGTAATTCCTATTATTCTAGTACTTGGAATTTTAGCAGGCTTAAGTACAGGTTTTCTAGTAGCTAAAGTAGGAATTCCTTCCTTTGTTGCCACATTAGCAGGATGGCTCATTTTCCGAGGCGCAATCCTACTCGTAACTGAAAAATCTGGTACAATTATCGTTCAAAATGATGCTTTTAATGCAATTGGTAATGGATATATTCCCTCTATTTTGCAAATTAACGGGTTACATTTTCTTTCATTACTTGTCGGTGGTTTAGGTATCATATTTTATATTTATAGCGCGATTTCGAACCGCAAAAACAAAATTAAGTACAATTTTGAAGTTGTTTCTAAAGAAATCTTCATTTTACAATTAATTTTTGTTTCAGCTATTATTGCGTATATTACATGGATTTTAGCAGGTTATAACGGCTTCTCTTGGACGGTTGTCATTATGCTGCTTGTTGTTATTCTGTATCATTTCTTTACGACTAAGACAGTGCTAGGACGCCATATTTATGCGGTTGGTAGTAACCCAGAAGCTGCACACCTTAGCGGAATTAACGTTAATAAAATTATCTTTCTCGTCTTCGGTTCAATGGGTATGCTATCAGCGTTATCAGGGATTTTGTTCACTGCTCGTCTACAATCAGCTACAACAACAGCTGGTACATTATTCGAGCTTGATGCCATTGCAGCGGCATACGTCGGAGGTGTATCTGCAGCAGGTGGAGTCGGAAAAGTAACAGGGGCAATTATCGGTGCAATCGTTATGGCTTCCTTAACAAACGGTATGAATTTAATGGGGGTTGGAATCGCACCTCAATATATTATCCGTGGTGGCGTTTTAGCTCTTGCCGTTATCTTTGATGTCATGACTCGTAAGCAAAGAGCTTAAGCGTTGTTAATAATTAGCAGGGGCCAACCGAAAGTTTTATATACAAGGGGCAGAACTATCAAAAAATGATCGTTCTGCCTTTTTATTTATCATTTAATCGTAGCATTGTTCTGAATTGATACACCTTTCGGTTCAGGAACAAATATTAAAATAATTCCACCAATAATAAAGAGAACAATTAAACTAAAGACGCCCATATTCGTATGTCCTGTTAGTTGTGAGGTGAGTCCGACTAGAAATGGTCCCATAATGGCAGCAAATTTACCGAAGATATTGTAAAAGCCAAAGAATTCATTGGCATTCTCTTGAGGTATGAGCTTAGCGAAGTAAGAGCGGCTTAACGCTTGAATCCCACCTTGTGACGATGCGACCAGCATAGCCAATATCCAAAAATCGAGTGTAGTTTGCAGAAAAAACGCGTAAATACAAACAATGATATAAATAATGATACCTACGTAAAGCATTTTTTTACCAGAAAAGATATCCGCTAATTTCCCGTACAATATGGCAAATGGCGCGGCAACAACCTGTGTGACAAATAAGATAATGAGTAAGCTTGTAGCAGATATACCTAAATCAGCTCCGTATGCTGTAGACATGGAAATGATCGTCCCTACCCCATCAATATAAAAGAAATAAGCTAGCAAAAATAAAAATAACGAACGGTATTTTCGAACTTCCTTTACCGTTTTCGCTAGTCGCTTAAAACTATTTCTAATAGGTTTTGGTTCACGGTCAATATAGTGAACTTGATAAACATGTTTCAATAATGGAATAGTAAAAATAAACCACCATAATGCTGTAATCATAAAGGCTATCTTACTTGCAACTGTTGTACTAATCGGCAGGATACTACTTTGAGATAACATGATGATAGCGATACTAACGATAAAAGGGATTGTACTCCCAATATAACCAAATCCAAAACCGTATGTAGACACACGATTCATGTGTTTCTTTGGTGTGACATCTACTAAAAAAGCATTGTAAAAAATATTTGCTCCAGCAGATCCAATCGTTGCCACGGTATAACAAACTAGTAACAGCAGTCATTGATCACTCGGAATAAATGCTAATATCGCCGTTGAAGTCACACCTAAGAAAAGGAAGAATACGAAAAACTTTTTCTTTAACCCTTGATAATCTGCAATCGTACCTAATATAGGACTTAACATTGCTAATATAAAGGTTGCAATCGCTATTGTATAGCCTAAGTAAGCCGTGGAATTTGCCGCAGATATTCCACTATTCGTAGCAGCTTCTTTATAAAATAGTGGAAATATAGCTGTTGTAATAATAATTGAATACGCTGAATTTGCCCAATCATAAAAAATCCAACCCCGCTCCGCTTTTGAAAAACGCTTCATAACACTCCTCCCAACCTTATCAACATGACTTTCATTTAAATGAGCATAACAAAAGAATAATAGGCAGATTTACCATACCTTTTTCACGTCTAATAATCTTTCACTTCAATGAATAACCTCTACACAAGAAACTTCTTTTTGAAGTGACTACTTTAATCACCTCCATGCCAGATTAGCTACAAAATAGGGAATATAGATGTTTGTAGCAAGGTCGACCTTGTACAAATATTAGTTTGAAATCTCGTATAAATGTCTTCTTTTGTTCGATAGATAAATAATCGTAATATGATTACTGAAGAAGCTTGTATATTTACTTAGGCAATAGATTATTTTCTAATTGATTCATTGACTTAAGTCAATGAATCATATTCATTTTTTCACTACAATACAATCAAAAGACTTAGGAGGGAATTATATGGAAGTATTACAGCAAGATGTAAATCAGCTTAGAAAATCAGCATTAATTGCAGGCATATCTTTGATCATCATGACCGTAGCTGCATTTTTCTCTTTTGGCTATGTTCATAGTTCTTTAATGATTAGTAATAGCTCGATTGAAACATTTAATAACATTTCAGCATCAACAGGCTTATTTAGAGCAGGAATACTTGGTTGGCTAGTTATATTAATAACGGATATTCTCGTTTCGTGGGCATTTTATATCTTTTTAAAACCAATACATGAAGGGTTAGCAACGTTAGCTGCTTGGCTTCGATTGATGTATACTGCCATACTGGCTATTGCGGTCTCAAATCTCATTCAGGTAGATAATCTCATTAAGTATAGTAATGAGCTGTTGAATCAGCCTGACAGTCTTCTCGCTTCTGAAGTCATGATGTCTGTACTAGCATTTGAATCTGTTTGGTCGTTTGGGTTAATCGTCTTTGGGATGCATCTATTAATAGTGGGCTTTGTCGTTTCTAAAACTAAAACAGTTCCAAAGATCATAAGCGTTTTACTTGTATTAGGGGGTGCAAGTTATATGTTGGTTCATCTATTAGACGGATTCTTTCCAACGCTTGAAAATGTGACTTCAACTATCGAGATGATTTTGATGATTCCAATGACAGCTGGAGAGCTAGGCTTTTGCATTTGGCTCTTAGTGAAAGGTGGTAAAACACCTATTAAATCGTATTCAACAAGGAAGACACATAACAAGGCTGCGCAAATTTGAATACTATAATCTTCGTTTGATACGACTAAGTGACTCAGGCGTAATACCTAAATAGCTTGCTAACTGATGCTGTGGTACACGGTGAACCAAATCAGGGCGTTTGTCAACGAGCGCCTTATACCGCTCTTCTGGGCGAGATGATATAAACGTAGCAATATCATCATGCATTTCACCCATAATCTCTTCCATTAACTTACGCGTCATCGTCTCAAGTCCTGGATGCTTGTCATACATCTGTTCCTCGTTAGATAAATCACCTACAACGAGAACACAGTCCTCCACACAGATTAACGTGTACTTAGATGTTTTATCAGAACTATGCTGATTGAAGATCGTCACCGCTTGCTCTTCTGTAAAAAAATTATACGTCGTTTCTCTCCCCTCTTCATCAACTGCAAACTGGCGGACGCAACCCTTTACAACAAAATAGCATTTCTCTGGAACCTCTCCCTGATCTAAAAGGATAGTTCCTTTTTTATATTCTGCAATAGGTATATCTGCAACAATCATCTCTATCTCTGATTCACTAGCATCTGTATAATGTTTCAAATATCGAATAAGGATATCACTCATGTGAGCTACACCTCCATCTTTCTCTTTATTATTGTTATAGCATATCACTTAGCTATGAAGCTAACAAAATATGACTCATATTACGATTTGAATAAGTAGATTTAATAAAGAAAGACTACTAGAAGATATATTTGTAGGACAACCGAAGATGATGATATGACAAGATGAAGCCACTTCAACATATGCAACTGCATTATTCTTTAGAACAACTAATAGGGTGGTTAGTTTGATGATGAGCGGTGTGGTCGGTTGGACAGTATAAGAGCTGATTTGGACAGTAAAATGGGTAATTTGGATAGTAAAAGGCCTGATTTGGATAGTAAAATGTGTGATTTCGATAGTAAAGAGTCGTTTTGGACAGTAAACTGTGTGATTTCGATAGTAAGCTGTGTAATTTAGATGAAGATTATATCAGTTCTGCAGCAATAGCTTCGTTGATGGTTTGATTAACGTAATTGCTCAAAAATAATGTAGTAAGAAGCGGAAAAATCCTGTTTAACAACCTCATACTCAGGTAATTCTAATAAACATGAAAACAACATTATTGGCCCTATTTTGTGTGATGATGAATCTTGTTTGAAAGTAACTATTGTTAAAAATTCTCCATCCACAGCACATATCACTTTGAATCAAACACCCAGTCCACTATAATAGAGAGTAAGAATTATCATAATAGTCTAACACCTATTTGTGGCAAGATGTAATGTTATCATCGACTAAATGTTCAAGAATAGGAAGGAGAATGATGAATGGAAAACAACAATTATCCTGACCAAAAAGAACACACAGCTGCAGCTGCGGGGCAATGTCCTGTAACTCATCACAAAGATAGTGCAATCACGACAACGACAGCGCCTAGAGGTACGACGAATAAAGACTGGTGGCCGAACCAATTAAATTTGGGCATTCTTCGCCAGCATGACAAGAAATCCAACCCAATGGGAGAAGACTTTAATTATAAAGAAGAATTCTCTAAGCTCGATTATGATGCTCTAAAGAAAGATCTTCATCACTTAATGACAGATAGCCAGGATTGGTGGCCTGCTGATTACGGTCACTACGGTCCATTCTTTATTCGTATGTCTTGGCATGCAGCAGGTACATATCGGACGGCTGATGGACGCGGGGGTGGCTCAACTGGCTCACAGCGCTTTGCACCTCTGAACAGCTGGCCGGATAATGTCAATCTTGATAAGGCCCGCCGTCTGTTATGGCCTATTAAGCAAAAGTATGGAAACAAGATTTCCTGGGCGGACTTACTTGTATTAACAGGTAACGTAGCACTTGAATCAATGGGCTTAAAAACGTTTGGTTTTGGAGCAGGACGTGAGGACATTTGGCACCCTGAGGAAGATGTGTATTGGGGTTCAGAGAAGGAATGGTTAGCTGACAACAGGTATTCCGGTGACCGTGAGCTAGAAAATCCACTCGCTGCTGTACAGATGGGGCTCATTTATGTAAATCCTGAAGGTCCAAACGGAGAGCCAGATCCACTTGCAAGTGCCCGTGATATTCGTGATACATTTGAACGTATGGGGATGAATGACGAAGAAACGGTGGCGCTTGTCGCGGGTGGACACACATTTGGTAAAGCGCATGGCGCAGGGGATGCCTCTCAAGTAGGTGACGACCCTGAAGCAGCTACACTTGAAACACAAGGGTTTGGTTGGAAGAGCACATACAAGAGCGGAAAAGGCCGTGATACGATATCAAGTGGTATTGAAGGTGCGTGGACGACGAACCCTATTAAATGGGATAATGGCTACTTTGAGTTGTTATTCGGATATGAGTGGGAGTTGACGAAGAGTCCTGCAGGCGCTTCCCAATGGGCACCTGTCAATATGCAGGAGGAACATTTGGCCCCCGATGCTGAAGATCCATCAAAACGTGTAAAGACGATGATGACAACAGCGGACATGGCTTTGCGTATGGATCCGGAATATGAAAAAATTTCCCGTCGTTTTTATGAGAATCCGGAAGAGTTTGCAGATGTATTCGCACGTGCATGGTTTAAATTACTTCACCGTGACATGGGGCCAAAAGATAGATACTGGGGTCCAGAGGTTCCACAAGAAGAGTTAATCTGGCAGGATCCGATTACAGAAGTCGATTATGAACTATCTGATGCCGAAATCGCTGACCTAAAAGAAAAAATCCTGACCACTGGATTATCCGTAAGCGAACTAGTGAAAACAGCTTGGGCTTCAGCAAGCACATATCGTGGTTCGGATATGCGCGGGGGTGCGAACGGTGCACGCATCCGATTGGCTCCTCAAAAAGATTGGGAAGCTAACGAACCTGCACAGCTAGAAAAAGTGCTTGGAATCTATTTAGACCTTCAAAGTAAGCTTGATAAAAAAGTCAGCCTTGCTGATTTAATCGTACTTGGCGGAAACGCTGCAATTGAAAAAGCAGCTAAAGACGCAGGCTTCGATGTAACAGTTCCATTTTCTCCTGGTCGTGGTGATGCAACTAATGACCAAACAGAAGTGGAAAACTTTGAAGTATTAGAGCCCGTGTCTGATGGATTCCGTAACTACCAGAAAAAAGAATACTCTATCAGTCCAGAAGAAATGCTCGTTGACAAAGCACAGTTACTAGACCTAACTGCACCAGAAATGACAGTCTTGCTCGGCGGTATGCGTGTCCTTGGCACGAACCATGGCGGTTCGGAACACGGCGTATTCACTGACCGTGTCGGTACATTAACAAACGACTTTTTTGTAAACCTGCTTGATATGGGCATTGAGTGGAAACCAGCAGGCTTCAACAAATATGAAGGCCGTGACCGCAAATCTGGGGAAGTCGTGCGTACTGCCTCACGCTTTGACCTCGTATTCGGTTCAAACGCAGTTCTTCGGGCTATAGTTGAAGTGTATGCACAAGATGATAATACAGAAAAATTTATCCATGACTTTGTAGCAGCTTGGGTGAAGGTGATGGATGCAGATCGGTTTGATTTGAAGTAAAAAACATAGATAGAGACCTAAGGAACATATCTGTTCCTTGAAGAACTGCACCTCGATTGTTAGATACAATTGGAGGTGCGGTTTTTTTATCTAAAAATATCTTTAGCCGACTTATTAGAGGCAAAAATTCAACAGACATACTGATACTTGTATTTTAGTTTTTTACTTATGGTACGGTTCCCCCCTATTAATCCGAAACGCCCGATAAACCTGCTCCAACAAAATCAACCTCATCAACTGATGAGGAAACGTCATCTTAGAAAATGACAACGATTCGTTCGACCTCTGCATTACTTCATTACTTAGTCCTAGTGACCCTCCAATTACAAAAGCAACTTTACTCTTGCCGTACGTTGCTAAATTATCAAGGTCTTTTGCGAGCTGTTCCGATGTTTTCATTTTGCCTTCGATGGCAAGGGCGATGACATGGGTGTCTTCTGATATTTTTGCGAGTATGCGCTCGCCTTCCTTTTGTTTGATTTGTTCCATTTGTTGCTCGCTTAATGCTTCGGGTGCTTTTTCGTCTGAGAGCTCAATGATATTCACCTTTGCATAAGGTGTGAGGCGTTTTAAGTATTCTTGTATGCCTTGTTTTAAGTATTTTTCTTTTAGTTTTCCAATTGAAATAATTGAGATATTCACATTTATCCCCGCTTTATAAACAGTTTACTTACAAGTTATCCACAGTGGTTATCCACATATGCACATTTTCTATCCACATCTTGTATGAGAATATTAGTTCCCTACAATATATGTTGCTGGATTTCGACAAAATTCACAGCATGTTGACAACTTTTCTTCTTCATTTAGCATATTTATTTCTGGTGCAATTTCATGTTCATCTACATACATATCAATGGCTAAATCTATATGTTCATCACAGCATTTCATGCTCTCATTCCTCCAAACAAAGACTCTTAATATTTATCCACATGTGGGCAATTCTTTTTTCCGTTATCCATTGTAGCATATATTATTGTGGGTAATTACTGACGTAAATATTTATCCACACACTTAAAAAGCAAAACGACTTCACTTCCACACATCCTATCGGTAACGGCGGAATGTTGTCAGCCCATCCTAACTCCCCAACAAGCACATGAACTCAAGGTAATTCTCTTAGAGAGGCTTATCGCTTTCGAGTGAAAAGGCGAAGTGACCTCCTGAAGATAGACGCTAAAATAAGCTTACACTCATTCAATAGCTATTTTACTTATGATCCAATTAATAAATACAACATATCTATATAAAAGTTCATCATAAAAAAGAGGGCTTCTCATAACCCTCTCGTTTTACCTTTATACAGCTGCCTACAACAAAATATATTTCGACAGCTTCATCGTTATCGTTTGTGTTAATCCTTGTCGAAACAATGTTACTTCCATCGTATCTCCGACTGACTTTTTCGTATATAAATGCCTTCTTAAGCTTGTTAGGTCATTTATTTGCTCACCGTCAAGCTCGACAATGACATCAAGCTCTTGCAAGCCGGCTTCGTCAGCAGGTGAGGATCGTTCAACGCCAGTGATAGCTACACCTTTAGTCACTTCTGTTGGTAGCTTTAATGTTTTTTGTAAATGCTCTACCGAAATATCTTGGAGAGAGGTTAATTCTACGCCCATATATGGGCGTCTAATCTCGCCATTCACTTCTAGGTTTTCAATTGTTTGTTGTACATAGTTAATTGGGATCGAAAGGCCTATACCTTCAACAGCATGCCTCGCAATTTTCATCGAATTTATGCCGATAACCTTTCCATTCATATTTACTAGTGCGCCTCCACTATTACCTGGGTTTATCGCAGCATCGGTTTGTAAAACCTCAGCAAACCAATCAATGATTCTGCCTTTTGATTCTACTTCTACTGGGATAAACCGATTTGTACCAGAAATAATGCCTTTTGTGACCGATCCTGATAGATGGATTCCTAATGGGTTACCTATTGCGATGACGGTTTCCCCAGTTTTTACTTGATCTGAGTCACCTAATTCGGCAATGACCGTTATATCCTTTGCATCAATTTTGAGTACCGCCAAATCTGTTAATGCGTCAGTTCCGACTATCTCCGCATTTACACGTGTACCATCATAAAGTACGACCTCAACGTTATTTGCCTGTTCAACAACATGGTGATTTGTCACAATATATGCTATGTCATTGTCTTTTTTATATATAACACCTGAACCAGTACCAGCTTCGACCGGTCCTCTACTTGACCAAAAGTTTGCTTCTTGAATGTTTACAACACCGACAACTGCCTCTGAAACTTTCTCTACAGCTTCAGTTACAGATGTAATCACATTGACTGACATATTTCTACTAGGGGCTGCTGTAACTGAAACAGAGTCAGTTGCCTCTGGTGATTGAATTTTTTGGTGTTCATATACAATCTTATAAGGGAGAACATCTAATTTTGCTAAAAGAGGAATGAACATAATGACAATGAATGTGCCTACAACTGCACCTATAAATACAGTTAACAACCAACCTTTTTTCTTTCTCTTCCTCTTGTATCTTTTTTGTAAGTGAACATAACCATCGTCATAATAGCCCATTTATTATTCATCCTTTCATCGGACAATAGGTTAGCTAATGTATTTGTTCAATAATTACACTGCATGTCATTGCATTGTTTCCTTCAAGTACCACAGTTTGTTACATTTTTTAGACCATATCTATAGTATATTATACTTATATGTAAAGAAAAATCTACCAACATATATGTAACTGTACTAATCATTATCTTAATTTCCTATGATCATCTCTTTATTGTCCAAAACAGCACTCTTTCTATCCAAATTTAAGCTCTTACTGTCGAAATCTCCCCTTCTTCTGTCCAAATATAGCCTTTTACTGTCCAAACTTCAAAAAGAGGCTTCTCTAAGCCAAACTTATTTGACTAAAGAGAAGCCTCTACCTATTAATATCTAAAATATTTCTTCGATCAACTTCATTGTGACTGTTTGTTCTTCACCATCTCGGAAGATAGTGACTTCCATCGTGTCGCCAATTGCTTTTTCATTATACAAGTACTTTCTTAATTCAATTGTATCTGTAATTTGTACACCATCCATTGCGACAATGACGTCTAATTCTGTTAAGCCTGCTTGGCTTGCTGGAGAATTAGGCTCTACTCGCTGGATGACGACACCTTCTGTAACATCTTCAGGTAAATGAAGCGTTTGATTTTTATGGTAATCTGAAATCTCATTTAACGATACTAAGTCTCCTACTCCCATATAAGGACGGCGCACTTCCTTGTATTGCTCTAAATCCTCAATAACTGGTAGCGCATAATTACTTGGAATGGAGAAACCAATTCCTTCAACTGCTTGTTCAGCTATTTTCATTGAGTTAATACCTATGACCTGACCATCGATGTTAACTAATGCTCCACCGCTATTACCTGGGTTAATTGCTGCATCTGTTTGCAAAACTTCAGAGTTCCAATCATACGTGCCATCCCCATTAATGTCCATTGGTACAGAACGATTTAAGCCGGATACGATCCCTTGTGTTACTGAACCAGAAAACTCCAAGCCTAATGGATTTCCAATAGCAATGACTGGCTCACCTAGATTAATTTGATCAGAGTCACCGAACTCGGCTACCGTTGTAACGTGTTCCCCATCAATTTCAAGAACCGCTAAATCAGTCCAAATATCACTTCCTAGTATAGTTGCTGGTACACGAGTTCCGTCAGCCAAGCTTACTTCCACTGCATTAGCACCTTCGATGACATGGTGATTAGTGATAACATAAGCTTTACCGTTATCTTTTTTATAAATAACCCCTGACCCTGTTCCTGCTTCTTGTGCTCCAGCTTCGTTGTTACTCCAAAAGCCAGCTTGCTGGATATTTACTACACCGACAACTGCGTCTGAAACTTTATCAACTGCATCCGTTACTTGTGAGGATACATTGACGGCAACGTTTTTATTAATTCCCTCATTCGTTGGTGTCCCGTTATTTGTTTCGAGTTGCTCAGTTTGCTCCTCGTTAATAGCTATGTCATACGGTAAAACATCTAAATTAACTAAAGTAGGAATTGCAATAACAACTAGCAACGCTCCTAGAATAGCCCCAACAAGTGCTGATAAAAACCAACCGCCTCGATTTCCTTTTTGCTTTCCTTGAGCTTGCTCATAGTCTTGATCATAATATCCCATAAGTTATCCACCCTTTCACCGATGAATGTTAGATTTTGCGATTAATGCTTGTAATATTTATTATACTCAGAAATACTAATAAATCTATCATATCCACGAACTAACACAGTCATCACATAATTTCACATGAAGGGTGTTTTTTCCCTTTTAGAAAAGGCTCTTTTCGTATGCTATTGTTATGAAAATGGACAGTCATATAAGGTTTTATCCACGCTCAATAATTAAAAAATAGCAAAGAAGTCACGAACGCTTTCTTGTACGAAAAGTAACAAGCTATGCGAAAACAGTCTAGTGAAAAGGATGGAGCAACTTCTAAGGGATGGATGCTATAACTCAATTGAAGTTCATGGAAGATCTGACTATGAACAAATAACTTAGACTGCTATGAGCTTTGTCGGTTGGTTTGGATCAGTATCATATAAGCTAAACTGATCTCCGATTATAAAACCTTTTGATTCTAATGTCTGAGAAACTGCCATCCGTGCTAAATCCTTCATATTATTATCTTGGCTTAAATGTGCTAAATAAATACGTTTCGTACGATCACCTATAACTTCAGTCATCGCAATGGCAGCATCTTCATTTGATACATGACCAACATCACTTAAAATTCGACGCTTAATATTCCATGGATATTTACCCATTCTTAGCATGTCAACATCATGATTGCTCTCAAACACAAATACGTCAGCGTTGTTAATAATTCCTTTCATTCGATCACTGACATAACCAGTATCCGTAATGAGTGCAATTTTATTACCTTCATGGTGGAAAACATAAAACATTGGCTCAGCTGCATCGTGTGACACTCCAAATGACTCTATATCTAAATTGCCAAACGATTTTACTTTACCCATATCAAAAATAAACTTTTGTTCTGTAGGGATTTCACCAACTTTACTTTCCATCGCACTCCACGTTTTTGCATTCGCGTATATTGGTAATTGATATTTCCTAGCCAATACACCTATCCCTTTTATATGATCAATATGTTCATGAGTTACTAAAATTCCAGATAGATTGCTAATCGAACGGTCTATCTGAAGAAATAATCGTTCCATCTGTTTACCACTTAAGCCAGCATCAACTAATATTGATTGCTCATTCGTTTCTATATAAAAGGCATTTCCAGTACTGCCACTTGCAAGCACACTAAATTGTAAACTCATACTTTCTTTCACTCCAAACTTTCCTCGTCAATTACTTTCCCCTCAAATGCATTGACGTAATAGTTTTCCTTATCATTTACGACAAATTGCCAAGTCGGTGTAAGAACCTTTGATTGTGGGGTTGTAAATGGCACAATTGAATAATATCCTAACTCAATTTCTGTTATTTGGCTACCAAACTTTAATAAGTTTTTATTGTGGAGAATTTCTAAAGCCTTTATCGCAGGAATGATTTCTTCTTCTTTTTCGTATTCCTCTATATTAAGCATTGTCTGCTTATAAGAAATGATTTCATTTAAGTCATTTAGTTGCACGATAATACTACTGTTTTCTTCGTTGTAAATAACTTTATCATTATATAGTTGATAGAAAATAATTTGGTCTAGCTCCTCATCCATCTCCCAAAAAATATATTTATCGCCATCAATAATATACTCATTGAAAAATTGATTTAGCAGGAAATCAAACTTTGCTTCTTCTAATGGATACGGTGTTAACAATGTTGATTCTACTATTGTAGTATCAACAATAGGTATATCCTGATCAGCAAGCTTCGCTAGTTCTTCTTCTGTAAATAATCTACTTATTCCGCTTAAATATTTGCCTCTCTCCTCTACCTCAGGAATTTTATCATAAGTAATATCGTCAGCAGCTAAATTTTCTTCAATTGTTTTTTCTGTCAGTATCATTAATTGGTTATTATTGCGCATTTCAAGAAATTGATAGATTAAAAAAATATCTAGCAAGAGAAAAGTAATAATGAAAATGGTTTTCGTCTTATTCCAATCCAATATACTCTCCTCCTACCTCTTCTACATTAATATGACGCCAAATGTTATTATAACGATAGAACCAAACTGGATCAAAAATCAAAACATCTCGTTCATCTCGTCTAAGCCTATAGCCTAAGATTAGATCTTCAAGCGAATCTTTATTGAATTGTTCCATTTGTTCCAAGTGATTAATAATTTCTTCACCTGTTGGTATAGTAACCTCCCTATGTTCAGAAATCTTTAGCTCAATCATCGGGCGTTCATATCGATATAATTTACCATTTCGCCAATATTGTTCAATTTTTGTAAGGTTACTTTCATTGAAAACAGGTAGGTTTCGTAGAAATAATTGAAACTCTGTCGTTTGCGTATACTTTTCTCTGTTCTCATCCCAACTCCAATAACGATACTTATCTGTCCATCCGCCATGACTATTTACAAAATCAATGCTTTTTAATACTGTGTTTGCGGTACTTAATATATCACTATCCTCTGATACAGGGTTCTCAAACTTTAATCGATTCGTTAAAGAATTTATTTCCATGAAGCGTGAGCCATCTGTATACACAACTACGTGAGAATATAATGATTCTTTTTTAACAGATTTAGGATCACTGAACAGGGCATCCTTAAATACTTCTGGAGCTAGAGTTTCATACGTGTATTCTAATTGATATACAGCTTGTTCTCCCGAAGGTACATAAATGCGTTTTACCTCATTAATGTCGTATGGGATATAGTGTGAATACGATTTTTTTTCTTGGAAATTTTTCCTTATATTTTCTAAATAAACATTATCTAGTGATGCTTTATACACTCTTTGCTTATCATATAAAACAAAATATAACTCTCCCTTATCTACATCAACAACAATACGATCATACAGCCCGACTAAAATATCTGGATTTTGAAATTGAAACATTTTCTTAGTAAATTCAGCTGGAACTTGGTCTTGATAGACTATTTCAAATTTACTATCTCCATGGATAAATGATAAAAAATCTTTTTGTGGAATAGTATTAGATATATTTGTTACATTCGTAATAATCCATTTTTGTATTTCTGATAGCATTTTATCAATTTTGTAATATTCATTTGTTCCATAATCATCGTAATTATAATGAATAAACATTTGACTAGGTTTAATCAGTTCTTCAACATCACGAGTTTCATTGTTAACTAATACAAATTGGTTAATATCTGGATTTTCTAATGTTTTATACTTATTTTGGAAAGTCCAAATATTCCATGTTAAGATAATACTGATCAAGATTAGGGTTGTTAGCAATATTGATTTTATGACTTCAAATTTCATGACCACTCATCCTCTTGCTCCTTTTCAAGTGGGAGTGTAAAGAAAATTGTCGTACCCTTGCCCTCCTCACTCTCTGCCCAAATGTCTCCTCCATGTGCTTCTATCATTTCTTTGGAAATTGCCAAACCTAGGCCTGTTCCACCCAGGTTACGGCTTCTAGCCTTATCAACTCTATAAAACCTATCGAATATATGTGCAAGGTTTGCCTTAGGAATACCGACACCTTCATCACTTATGATTACTTCAAGATGATTAACATTTTTCCTCAAAGAGAAGCTGACTTGTCCTCCTTCTGGAGAGTATTTTAATGCATTTGAAATGATGTTATCTATGACTTGAGTTACTTTATCTTTATCAATACTAACCGTAATTTGTTCATCTGGTAGCTGTCGTTTGAAAGTTACATATTGATTCTTTGAAATTTCAAATCGATCAATGATCTGATGAAAAAATTCATTAAAATTAACAGATGTTCTATGTAATGAGTAATCCCTACTATCTAACTTAGATAGCTGTAGTAAATCTTTCACTAGTCTTATCATACGTTCAGTTTCTGTTTGTGTAACATGTAAAAACTGTGGCGCAATATCTTTATCCTGCCATGCCCCTTCCGCTAGTGCTTCCAAATAACTTCTCATTGTCGTAAGTGGCGTTCTTAATTCATGTGACACATTCGCAACAAACTCTCGCCGTTCTTGCTCGATCTTCTCTTGCTCTGTCACATCATGTAAAACAGCTATTAAGCCATTTGTAATACCAATTTTATTTTCAATGACAGAAAAATTCACTCGAAGTATATAAGAATTTTCCTTTGTACTCACGTCTAGTATTAAAGATTCCCTCTCATGTAAAAGTGTATCAAAATTAAGCTCATCCTCTAAACCTAAGGCTGAAATAATAGGTTCATTAAATACGTCTTCCCTAGATATACCTAATAATTTTAAGGCAGGATCATTTATTAATATGATATGCCCTGTTCTATCAGTCGCAATAACCCCGTCTGTCATATGAGTAATAACTGAAGCAAGCTTACGTCTCTCGCCTTCTGTAGACGCTTGTGCTTCTTGGAGTTTTCTAGATAAATAATTAAAGGTTAATGCTAATTGACCAATTTCATCATACCCGTAAATACGAACCTTTCTAGAGAAATTTCCTTTCGCCATCGCAAGAGCTTGTTTTCTCATATCTGAAATTGGACGAGTAATCGTATGGGCTAAAAATATCCCTAATACTGCAGTAATGACCATAGCTAAAACTGTTCCTGTAACAAGGATACGATTAATTTGCTTCATTTGATTATAAACATTTTCCATAGAGGCTACTAAGTATATCGCACCAACAATTTCATCATTTGACTTGATAGGTGTTGATAATACACGCAATCTGAACCCTGTATTTGGTTCTATAACCAATTCATCACTAGCTGTTCCAACAATAAGTGCAAGATTTATACCACGCTCAGTCATTCTTTTCCCAACAATTTTCTCATTATCTGGATTAGACGTTCCTATGACACGACTATTGATATCAATAACACGTACCTCGATAATGTCCTGATAATCGTAGTCTCGCAAAATATTTTTGACATCATCCTCAACTGTGCTTGCTTGTTCATCACGCTCTAATGTTATGGCTTCCTCTAAATAGTAGGATAGGATGTTTTCTTGTCTATCCAGTGATACTTTAAAGCCTTCGACGAGCTGACCTTCTAACTTCCGAACAAAATACACTCCAATAATTTGCATAGCAATAAGGATGAGGAGAATATAAATTAGAATAAACTTAATATGAATGGAACGAAACACACCAACTTTTTTCATAAATAAATTTACTCCTGCTCTGGATTTCGTAAGTAGTAGCCAACACCCCTTCTAGTAACAATCCAAATCGGATCGCTAGGGTTATCTTCAATTTTTTCACGGAGGCGTCTAACTGTGACATCGACTGTACGAACATCGCCAAAATAATCATAACCCCACACTGTTTGAAGCAAATGCTCTCTTGTCATTACTTGACCTAGGTGCTTTGCTAAATAATGTAATAATTCGAACTCGCGGTGAGTCAGTTCTATCGTTTCACCACGTTTTGAAACAACATAAGCATCAGGTTGTATGACTAGTGGTCCAATTGATAAATAATTATTGTCATCTTGTGATGTATCTTCTTCTGGGATGAGTTGATGCCTTCGTAAATTTGCTTTTACGCGTGCAAGTAACTCTCTAGTACTGAACGGCTTTGTTACATAATCATCTGCTCCTAATTCTAAACCAAGAACTTTATCAATTTCTGTGTCCTTTGCTGTTAGCATAATGATTGGCATATCATATTTTTTCCTTACTTCTCGACAAACTTCCATCCCATCTTTTAGTGGGAGCATAATATCGAGTAATATAATACTCGGTTTTACCTCTTCAACTTGATTAAGTGCTTCAACTCCATCGTAAGCACATGTAACTTCATAACCTTCTTTTTCTAGATTGAATTTTAAAATATCAGCAATTGGTTTTTCATCGTCTACTACAAGAACTTTATTTTTCATAGAAAGACTCCTTTCCCGGAACATTCTGTACCCTTACTTTATCATGACGAGTATATGAATTACAAAAAAACCTCTAGCAATGCTAGAGGTTACTGTAAGAAGTTTCTCGGATTTTGTACACTTCCATTTTTGTACACTTCAAAATGTAAATGAGTTCCAGTTGAATTACCTGTCGATCCCATCACACCTATTTTGCGACCTTTTTCAATCGTTTGTCCAACTGAGACGCTTATTGATGACAGATGTGAATATGTTGTCTTTATACCGTTGTTATGATTAATAACAATTCGATTCCCATATCCTCCATCCCATCCTGCAAATTCAACGACTCCATTGTCTGCAGCTTTAATCGTATAATTACTCGGTCTCGCAATATCCATACCTTTGTGCAGCTTTCCCCATCGCTGTCCCATTTCACTTGAAACATAACCGCCTGAGGCTGGCCATAATAGAGTACCAGTTCCACGTGATGGCACAACCTTCGTACCTTTGAAAATAATTTTATTTACAGGTTCTTTAGTAACTTCTTCTTTAATCGTTGTTTTTTCTATTTGCGTACCATTATCTTTTACAATAATAATATTCTCTAGTTTCTCACCATTTTGACCTTCTTGATTTACCTTTTGATCACCTTTATACATTGTATCTTTTTCAATCGTCTCGGTTTTAAATGGCATTACAACTCGTTTATAATGTTCTTCTTTCACGAGAACATGTACATATGGTTCATACTGTGTAACATTTAATTGCTGACCAATTTGCAAAATAGTCTTTTCGGATATATCTGGATTAAGTTTAAGAAGTTCTTCTGTGCTTAAATCATGAGCATTAGCAATACTTCCTAAGACATCACCTTGTTTAATTTCATATTTTTTTTCTGCCAACGTCCCTTTCTTTAATAAAGAAACACCTTGGTCAACAGTAATGATATTATCTGGTGAAATGTCATCTTTAGTAACTTTAACTGATTCATCAAAAGATACGTCAATAATTCGTGATTCGCCTTCCTTCAGTGGCGGTAATTCATTCGATAAGTCATTCGGTAATTCATTCATCTTTTGTTGTAGCTCTAGTTTTTCTAACTCTTTTGCTGACACGTAAGACGTTTTGATCTTTTTCAACACTTCATTTGCTTCTTCTTCGTTTGCAAAATAAGCTATTGGTTCTCCGTTAACATTAATTGCAGCTGATGCAGCATATATCTCTATGTTATTTTTAACTTTCTTAGCGGTAGTTTCATTATTAACGATAGGACTAAAGACTTTTTCTGGTATGTAGGTTAACTGTTCTCCTACAGAAAATTCAAGATAACCGTTACGATCGTCCATCTTTTTCATCTTGTCGTTTACAGCCTTCTCAATAGTCTTTTTGTCATCTACTGTTCCAATATTTTCTCCGTTAACATATACATGATAGATTGTAGATATTTCTGATGCACTATTAGCAGCTTCTACAGAACCAACTGTTAGTGTTGCGACTGCTACCGTCGTGACCATTGCTTTTTTGACGATACTAAGCGCTTTCTTATCAAAGTTAACAGGTTTAATCATATGGCGTACTTTAGTATATATGTTTGTTTGTTTTAACACTACTTTTCCTCCTAAAACAGGTTTCTCCATCGCCTTGGGAGAGAAAATTCTTTTTATTAATGTGACAAATTTCTCTATTAAACACTCTATTACTTTATCATAAAATAAAAATAATGGCATACTAGATCAAAAGATGTAACATAATTGTATTATAGCTGTAATTTAATAGTGTCTTTTGTAAAATACAAGGTAATAAAAGCTAGCATTCTACTAGAATTATTACCAACATTATCATTTAATTAAAAAAGTATGATCTATACAGACCATACTTTGACAGTGGCTCGGGACGGAATCGAACCGCCGACACAAGGATTTTCAGTCCTTTGCTCTACCGACTGAGCTACCGAGCCATAATAAATTGTGCTTTTATATCTTACCTTTTAGTCAAATACTCATATCTTTGCTCGTCGCATCTCTTTTGCAAGACATTGCTCCTCACAGAACTACACTGATGTCATTTCATAGATGTTTACGTTCTGCTCTACCGACTGAGCTACCGAGCCATATTTGCTATTCATTAATAATTTCTTAGTTTTTTAAGTAATAAAATGGCGGTCCCGACGGGAATCGAACCCGCGATCTCCTGCGTGACAGGCAGGCATGTTAACCGCTACACCACGGGACCAAATATTGTATACAGTTTATTATGTAATACTTAATTTTTATAAGTGACCCGTACGGGATTCGAACCCGTGTTACCGCCGTGAAAGGGCGGTGTCTTAACCACTTGACCAACGGGCCATATAATCATAAAATCTCAATTGATTATCAGCGACATTTAATATACTAACATATTTTCAAAATAAAATGCAATAGTATTTTAATTATTTTTTAGGCTCTTTTTGTAAGCTGTGTTATTATGTTGACTAAATTAATAAGACAATATTGGATTGCAATTATTTTTATAGTAGCAAAATTCTACGAGCATTAGTTGTAAAAGCGTATATTAATACAATAATCGAAAACAACAACCAAAACGATACAACCTTTTTAACAGACAGAAGGGCTAAAAGTTACTCATTTTAGCCCTTCTGTCTTATTTTAAAATAGACTTTGACTATTAAATACATATGGTTGCTAGAGGCTGCTGTCGCGACTCTAGGGTGAAAAACAACAATCAACCTGAACAAAACTAAAGCAAGAAACAAAAATTAACTATATACGCTACGCACAACATTTGTTTGTGATCTATCTGGTCCAACTGAGAAGATTGATAAAGGAATGCCTGTTAGCTGTGATACTCTTTCAAGATAATGACGAGCATTTGCAGGTAACTCTCCTAAACTTTTGACTCCTGTAATGTCCTCTGACCAGCCAGGTAATTCTTCAAATACTGGCTCACACTCAGCTAACATTTTCAAGCTAGGAGGAAATTCTTCTATAAGTTGTCCCTTATAACGGTATGCTACACAGATTTTTAATGTTTCTATTCCTGTAAGTACATCAATTGAGTTTAGTGATAGATCAGTGATTCCACTTACTCTACGAGCATGTCGAACAACTACACTATCAAACCAACCGACGCGACGTGGTCTACCAGTAGTCGTACCATATTCCCGTCCTACTTCTCTAATTTGATCTCCTACCTCATCCGTAAGCTCCGTAGGAAATGGTCCATCTCCAACTCGCGTCGTATATGCTTTTGACACTCCTACAACATGTTTTATTTTAGTAGGACCGACACCCGAACCAATTGTTACTCCGCCTGCGACTGGATTTGAAGATGTTACAAATGGATACGTTCCTTGATCTATATCTAGCATTACACCTTGAGCACCTTCGAATAGAACCCTACGTCCTTCATCTAGCGCATCATTTAACACAACAGATGTATCACAAACATATTTTGCAAATTGTTGTCCATACTCATAATATTCATCTAATATATCTTCCAATTTAAAGCCATCTACCTCGTACATTTTCTCTAATAAACGATTTTTATCTCCAAGGTTTTTAGCTAGTTTCTCTTCAAATACTTCACGGTCAAGAAGGTCTGCAATTCGGATACCTATACGAGCAGCTTTATCCATATATGCTGGCCCTATGCCCTTTTTCGTCGTTCCAATTTTGTTAGCGCCTTTTCTCTCTTCCTCGACCTCATCAAGTTTAAGGTGATAAGGTAAAATGACATGTGCACGATTACTAATACGTAAATTTTCAGTACTTACTCCACGTTCGCGCAAATAATTCAGTTCCTTAATAAGAGCCTTAGGATCTATTACCGTGCCATTCCCAATCGTACAAATTTTATCAGCATAAAAAATGCCTGAAGGTATTAAGTGTAACTTATACGTATTACCGTTAAACTTTATTGTATGCCCTGCATTATTTCCACCTTGAGACCTTGCAACTACTTCTGCATTTGCTGAAAGAAAATCTGTAATTTTACCTTTTCCTTCATCTCCCCATTGTGTTCCAACAACGACTACTGAAGCCATCTATAGGCACCTCCGCTTTTTCCGAACTTTCATTTTTATTATTATCAAACATGATTAGTGTACCAATTTCATCGTGTATAGTCAATTAAAACCGAACATTATTATTTTTTCTAGTAATTTTGTTCGTAGTTTATAATAATCAATGGCTTAAACATTTTTTTAATAGATTGATCGTAATAAAAATTAAACACGCATACAACTAGCACCTTTTTTCTGTATAACGATGACTGTTGCGTAAAACACATCATGACAATTGGGACAAACAACATATAATAGATGATTATATAAATAGATGGTTAGCTTTATTTGCTCAGTAACAAAAATCATATTCCATATAGACGATCAACTTTTCATAATACGGAAAATTGTATTAGTTAACAAAAAAAGAACCACATGTAGATAATCTCTACTTTGTGGTTCTCTATTATTTTAGTAATCTCCTAAACTATGCTCCAGCAGGAACACTTGAATCGCCATAGCGAGTCTCTAAGTTTACAAATTTATTATACTCTTTGACAAATGCTAATTGTACAGTCCCGACTGGACCATTACGTTGTTTGGCAATAATGATTTCTATTATATTTTGATTTTCTGTTTCTTTATCATAATAATCTTCTCGATAGAGGAAGGAAACGATATCTGCATCTTGCTCGATACTTCCTGATTCACGAATATCTGACATCATCGGTCGCTTATCTTGTCTTTGTTCAACCCCACGGGAAAGCTGTGAAAGAGCAATAACAGGGACTTTTAATTCACGTGCAAGTGCTTTTAATGAACGGGATATTTCAGAGACTTCCTGCTGACGATTTTCCCCGCTTCGCCCACTACCCTGGATGAGCTGTAAGTAGTCAATTAAAATCATCCCTAGACCACTCTCTTGCTTTAGGCGTCGGCATTTTGAGCGAATTTCACTAATACGTATACCAGGCGTATCGTCGATGTAAATACCTGAATTAGAAAGGCTCCCCATCGCCATCGTTAGTTTACCCCAATCCTCAGGAGTGAGTGAACCGGTCCTTAAGTTTTGGGCATCAATATTTCCTTCAGCACAGAGCATACGCATTACAAGTTGCTCTGAACCCATCTCAAGACTAAAAATCGCTACATTTTCATCAGTTTTTGTAGCAACGTTTTGAGCTATATTTAACGCAAATGCAGTTTTACCGACAGAAGGACGTGCTGCAACAATAATTAGATCATTACGCTGAAACCCAGCAGTCATTCGATCAAGCTCAGAAAAGCCTGTTGGTATACCAGTAATATCACCTTTGCGATTGTGTAATAATTCTATATTGTCATACGTTCGAACGAGAACGTCTTTTATACTTTGAAAGTCACCTGCGTTCTTCCTTTGGGCAACATCCATAATTTGTTTTTCTGCTTCATTTAAAAGAACATCTACTTCGTCTTCTCGACTGTAGCCATCTTGAGCAATCGTCGAAGCTGTTCTAATTAGGCGACGTAAAATAGATTTTTCTTCCACTATTTTTGCATAATACTCAATATTTGCTGCAGTGGGCACAGAGTTAGCTAAATCACTTAAATAATTTAGTCCACCGATCTCTTCTAAAAGCTTCCCATCTGCTAATTCTGACGTGACTGTTACTAAGTCAACAGGTTCACCCTTATCTGAAAGTAATAGCATAACATGAAAGATTTTTTGATGAGCAGCTCGATAAAAATCTTCAGGAATTAATATTTCAGAAGCCAAAGTTAATGATGATGACTCAAGGAAAATAGCACCTAATACAGCTTGCTCCGCTTCAATATTTTGCGGTGGTATGCGATCCATTATCATATCGCTCATCCACTTTCACCATCCTATAGAAAAAATGTGATTTTTAGAAAAAGGTACGTTTAAAAATGTACACTTTATCATTAAATCACATTTTCACTCATTTTGTATAATTAAATTATTCCTCTATTACATGAACTTTGACAGAAGCGGATACTTCTGGATGTAGTTTAATAGATACGTTTGTAAATCCTAAAGCTCTAATTCCATCCGCAAGCTCTATTTTACGTTTGTCAATTTTCATTTTATGTTTTGTTTTTAATTGCTCAGCTATTTGCTTACTCGTAATTGAACCGAATAATCTGCCACCTTCACCAGCTTTCGCAGTAAATTCGATAGTGATTTTCTCAAGCTCTGCCTTTAGTTTTTTGCATTGATCTAGTTCTGCTTCAGCCTGCTTCTCTTCCTTTTTTTTCTTCGCTTCTAATGAACTCATATTACTTTTTGTTGCTTCTACTGCAAGACCTTGTTTAAAAAGAAAGTTTTGAGCGTATCCATCAGATACATTTTTTATTTCCCCTTTTTTTCCTTTCCCTTTAACATCCTTTAATAATATTACTTTCATGATTCTTTCCCTCCATCTAAATAATCATCAAGTACTAACTTTAATTTCTGTTTAGCTTCATCAATAGTTATGTTCTCTAACTGTGTTGCTGCATTTGTTAAGTGACCACCGCCGCCGAGAGCTTCCATAATGACTTGAACATTTACATTACCTAAAGATCGAGCGCTAATTCCAATTACATGATCACTACGCATCGCAACAACAAACGAAGCTGTTACATCATTCATTGATAATAATGTGTCAGCGGCTTGAGCTAATAACACTTGATCATACGTTTCATCAGCATCTCCAAGTGCTATTGTTAAGCCAGATCGATAGATCACCGCTTTTGATATTAGATTAGCACGTTTTACATAATGATCAATATTTTCTTTTAATAATTTTTGAACGAGTATAGTATCTGCACCGTGAGCACGTAAATTAGATGCAGCATCAAAAGTTCGTGAGCCAGTGCGAAGCGTAAAGCTTTTTGTATCTACGATAATTCCTGCTAACAAGGAAGTTGCTTCAAGCATATCCATCTTTAAACCTTTAGGTTGATACGCTAATAGCTCTGTTACAAGCTCAGCAGTAGAAGATGCGTAAGGTTCCATATAGACGAGAAGGGGGTCTTCTATGAAGTCCTCACCTCTTCTATGATGATCGATTACAACTACACTTTCCGTTTTATTAAGTAATCTTTCTTCAATAACTAGGGAACTTTTATGAGTATCTACAACGACTAGCAATGTCTCGTCAGTAATTATTTCAAGTGCTTGTTCAGGTGTAATAAATCGAGACCATAAGTTTGTATCTTTTTTAATCTCATTAATCAGACGTTCGATTCCAGTTCCTATATCATCTTTGTCTATTACAATGTATCCATTCTTCTCATTCACTTCAGCAACTTTTAAAATCCCTATTGCTGAACCTATTGAATCCATGTCAGGGTTGACATGTCCCATTATTAATACTTGATCACTTTCAGTTACTAGTTCTTTCAATGCGTGCGATATAACACGCGCACGTACCCTTGTCCTTTTTTCCATAGGGTTCGTTTTTCCTCCGTAGAACTTCACCTTTCCATTCGTTTGCTTAATAGCAACTTGATCACCACCTCTTCCGAGTGCTAAATCAAGACTTGATTGGGCAAGTACTCCTAGCTCAGGTAAAGATGAAACTCCTACTCCAATACCAATACTTAATGTTAAAGGCAAATGGTGCTTTGAAGTTTTTTCTCGAACATCGTCTAATATAGAAAAACTCTCAGTTTCTAATTGCTTCAAGATATACTCATTTAACACAGCGATAAAACGTTCGGATGATGTTCTTTTAATAAAAACCCCGTTTTCCTTTGCCCACTTATTTAATAAAAACGTTACTTGGCTGTTCAAATTACTTCTTGTTTGATCTTCTACTCCTTGCGTAACTTCATCATAATTATCTAACAAAATTACTGCTAGTACAGTCCGTTCATTCTCATATTGAATTTGAATTTCTTTCTGCTCTGTTACATCAAAGAAATAGATCAGACGTTCTTCTGGCTTTACATGAACTTTAACTTTTCGTTCATAAAGCGTAATAATATCATCATCAACTTCTTGCTTAATAATTGGAATTAAGCTCTCTGTAATGTCATGTAGTGAACGTCCTACTAATGTATCCTCTGGAAAATAGGAAGTCAAAAATGAGTTACTCCATTCGACATTAAAGTGTTCGTTATAAAGTAATATCCCAATAGGCATTTCAAGTAAAGCTTCTTCTCCAACTTTTTTGACTCGGTGGGAAAGAGTAGAAATATAGTCTTCTATCGATTGGTTAATTACCTTTTCGGACTTAATAAAAAAATATATAGGGATGACAAGGAGCACAAAAGCAATGATTCCGTAGATCCATTGATAAAAAGTAATAATAAGTATCATTAAAATTGAAATGCTAATTATTCCATATATAGGATACCGAATTACACTCTTTTTATAGTACGAAGGCACGTTTTTCAGCTCCTAAATTTTAAGATATATGCGCCCATTAGCGCTTAGATACTATTCTTTTCCGCAGGTCGAATCCTATATCAATTATACCTAATAATCGAATAATTGGTATAAGAAACAATGAAATGATAAATACAAACAATTGAACAACTTTGGAATAGCCTTTATGGTGTAAGAAGTAAAATAATAAAGACATACCTTGAATAATCATTAGTAGTTGCAAAATGAAATCAATATTTATCATTGGAAAAAATAAACTTGATTCTTCTTCTATAACAAATGACATAATGATCGTAATTAAATAATACCAAATTACACTTTTGGGCAGCATAAGATCTCGAAAAGGTGGCCACGGTTCAATACTTACATTAAAACGCTTAATAATCGGTATTGAAACAATTAACGAAATGAGCGCAAATAAAAACGCAGTCATAACAAAAAAACTCGGTATTAAGTATTGTAATAAATCTATTGTTGCTTGAAATTGCTTAAGGACTTGCTCATTTGCATCTTGTCCTAAGCCCTCCATCATGTTTGTAGCCATCGTTATTGACTCATTCATCAATAATGTCATTTCATTTATGAAATCAATTTTGAACAGCAACATGGATCCAACATAAATAAATGTAATATTAATTAAGTATATGACCGTTCCAACTAACAGTGTCATGTAATGACTTTTCTTTTCCTTTATTAAATACCCTGTAACAATACCACCACTTGTAAACATTAATGCTAGCGGTACTGCCAATATTGAACCAACAGCTATTGTTAATAAAATAGCAGGTATAATTAATATTATGCCATTTCGCAAACCATTTCTAATCGTAAAAAGCATAATTGGTAGTGGAAGAAAAAATATTGATACTGATCCAAGGAATGGTATGTACATTGAAATGAACACTAAAATAATAAAAATTGCTAGTAGTATAGCTCCTTCTGTTAATACTTTCGCATTCTTCACAATTCCACCTCATGTTAGCTTAATTTCTTCATTTTCTTCACTTACTATATCAATTCATAATTAGTACGTAAAGTAAATGCGATTGCTCAGTCTCAGCAATAGAGTATGGTGCCTAGTTAACCAGCAAGCACTGAAGGCACTTCATATGAAGGCTTTGGAGTTGGATATAAACAACGTTCGTTTTACATAAGGCTATTTTCAGACAGACAGACGACAGATCGTCAATGCGCGTATTTATACTGCGTACGACATAATCACTAAAGCTATAACAGCCTGAGGAACAAAGACTTAACATAAGTATGTACCTATTTAAGAAAGGAAAAAGCAGCAAGGAACCCCCGCTGCTTTAAAAATTATTATTCACCTGTAACATAAGGTAGTAATGCCATTTGACGAGCGCGTTTAATAGCAATAGTTAATTTACGTTGATATTTAGCGCTTGTGCCTGTAACACGACGTGGTAAAATTTTACCTCTTTCTGAGACAAACTTTTTAAGTACATCAATATCTTTGTAATCGATGTGCGTGATACCGTTAGATGTGAAATAACACACCTTACGACGTTTAGCACGTCCTCCTCTGCGTCCTCCTGCCATTGTTCATCCTCCTTTCTATTTCATTTATATATACACGTTCAAGAATAATCGAATAAACTACTCAGCAAATTAGAACGGCAAATCGTCATCAGAAATGTCTATAGGCTGTCCATCATTTGCAAACGGATCGTCATTTACTCGAGTAAACCCTTGATTATTATTATTATTACGTTGGTTCTGATTTTGTCCAAATTGCTCGTAGCCACCTTGGTTTCCTTGGTGATTATTGCCTGCAGGTCGCTGCTCATTACCTGATCGCGGCTCTAAAAATTGCACACTTTCAGCAACTATCTCAGTTACATATACGCGTTTACCGTCTTGTCCTTCGTAGTTGCGTGTTTGAACACGTCCATCTACTCCAGCTAAGCTACCCTTTTTCAAGTAGTTTGCGACGTTTTCAGCTGGTTTACGCCATACAACACAATTAATAAAATCGGCCTGTCGTTCACCTTGCTGATTTGTAAATGTTCTGTTGACAGCTAACGTAAAGGTTGCAACTGCTACTCCACTTGGAGTATATCGTAATTCTGGATCTTTCGTTAATCGTCCGACAAGAATTACACGATTCATCATCAGAACCACTCCCTTTAAAGAACCTCTATTTTACAGAGTTTCTTTCAATTTATATTTATTCTTCTTCTTTTACAACGATATGGCGAATAATATCTTCACTAATTTTTGCTAGGCGATCAAATTCGTTAATCGCTTCAGCATTAGAAGCTACTTGTAAAATCATATAATAACCATCACGGAAATCATTGATTTCATAAGCTAGACGGCGTTTTCCCCATTCTTTTACTTCAGCAATCTCCGCACCTTTTTCAGTTAAAACGTTGCTAAAACGTTCAACAACTGCTTTCTTTGACTCATCGTCAATGTTTGGGCGGATGATATACATAATTTCGTATTTTCTCATCACAGTCACCTCCTTTTGGTCTGACGGCTCTCAAATGAGAGCAAGGAGCAATTGAATTAATTACTCACAATACGTGATTATAGCATATGGAGAAGAATATCGCAAGCGCCTTACAAATTTCTGATAAACATTTCGCCATTTCACATGAAGGTACTTTTTGTCCTCCAATGAAATGGCGAAGTAACCTCGAAGAGATAGACACTCGAGCTTCTTATTGTTAAATAAAATTAACCCTTGTATATACATTTAAGCGCATGCACCTAAAAAATCTTACAAAACACAATTATGTGAAGCCATTACTTTTACGTCGAGCTGTTTTCACATGATTGTGCTTGCCAACAAACACGCACATAACTAACGTTCGTGACATCTTTTCTTCTATAAAGCAAAGACAATGGCTATCACCATCATCTAGCTTCTCAAATTAAGTTAAAGTAGTAACAAAGTTTACGAAAAGAGCCTAAACGATAGATACTGTTTTACACATTAAATCGAAAGTGAATGACATCTCCATCTTGAACAATATACTCTTTTCCTTCCAAGCGAACATTACCAGCTTCCTTCGCCGTTGTCATAGAACCTGCCGCTAAAAGGTCGTCGTATGACACTGTTTCTGCTCTAATAAAGCCACGTTCAAAATCTGTATGGATGACCCCTGCACATTGAGGAGCCTTCATTCCTTTACGGAAAGTCCATGCTCTAACCTCCTGAACACCGGCTGTAAAATAAGTAGCTAGTCCAAGTAAGCTATAGGTTGCACGAATAAGTTGATCTAGGCCTGATTCTTCTATTCCGAGCTCTTCAAGAAACATTTCTTTCTCTTCCCCTTCAAGCTCAACAATCTCAGATTCAATTTTTGCGCATACTACGATGACTTCTGAATTTTCTCCTGCTGCAAATTCTCTAACTTGCGTTACATATTCATTGTTTGAAGGATCCGCGACTTCCTCTTCACTGACGTTCGCCACATATAGAATAGGTTTAATCGTTAATAAGTGTAGTCCTTTAACAATTTTCATTTGCTCTTCAGTAAACTCAACTGAACGTGCTGGCTTTTCATTTTCAAAAGTTTCCTTCAGCTTCACAAGCACCTCGTGCTCGTACATCGCTTCTTTATCTTTCTGCTTTGCCATTTTGCCAACGCGATCAATTCGTTTATCTACAGTTTCTAAATCTGCTAAAATTAGTTCTAAATTAATTGTTTCTATGTCTGCAATTGGATCCACTTGACCAGACACATGAGTAATATTTTCATCCACAAAACAACGAACAACATGACAAATAGCATCAACTTGTCGAATATGAGACAAAAATTTATTACCTAAACCTTCACCTTTACTTGCTCCCTTAACAATACCAGCTATATCTGTAAATTCAAATGCTGTAGGTACAGTCTTTTTCGGCTGAACAAGCTCCGTTAATTTCTCCAAGCGATGATCAGGTACTTCTACTATGCCTACATTAGGATCTATTGTACAAAACGGGTAGTTTGCTGATTCAGCTCCCGCTTGAGTAATTGCATTAAAAAGCGTAGATTTACCAACATTCGGTAGACCCACAATTCCTGCAGTTAAAGCCATTGTAATTTCACTCCTCTTATTTATCCGCTATCAATTCAGTCTTTCCCAATTATAGTGATTCCTAGTTAAAAAAACAAGGAGTTATATTTTTTCAATCGCTACAACACAATCAAACAAAGTGCTCCCCATCCCATTATCTGAAATACGATTTGGAGTGAGCAAATTAACACTTCCACCAAACTTACTCCACTGACCTTCATCTATATTAATTGTATTGCGATGGGCTTCTTTCAAAATTCGCACACGTCCCTCTAGTTCTCCACGTTCATTAAACACTTTTACAAGATCATCTTCTTGTAGTCTTTCTTTTTCAGCAACATCTTTTGATACCTCTACCTTAATTTCTTGCATAGAATCAATAAGATGATAGTGTTGCGAATGATTTGATCTCAATGGATGAATGGACAACAAAGTATATGGATATTTTCCAAGGAGATCTGGATTTTTTTGTTTTGATTCAAGTGGATAATCAATTCGTAACCGGCCATCAAAACCTTTTTGGGTTGCTTGTGATGAAGTAAATTCATACTTTCCACTTGCTGTCATAAACTTCTTATCACTCCAAGGAACATGATCAATAGGTAAAGGTAAATGATCATACTTTCTTAATCTCTCAAGTGTAATACCTTTTGTAACTAAATCTCCTAACCCAATATTAATAAATTGTTCTCTATCAAATGCAAAATCATCTGCAAAACTTAAGCGTTTTGCCAACTCTGTCCATATCATTAATTCCGATTTTACTTCACCGGGAGGCTCGACTAATTTTGAACCATAATTCACGTAATGATGATACATAGACGAATAATACACGTCCTCTTCTTCAAATACGGTCGTAGTTGGTAATACATAATCAGCCATCTGAGCAGTATCAGTCATAAATTGTTCTACAACAACTATCGTGTCTACCTTTGAAAAAGCTTGTTTCACTCGATTTGTATTTGGTACTTGTGTAACTGGGTTTCCACATGTAACAAAGACCATTTTAATAGGCGGATCATTAGCTAAAAGAATCCCTTCTGCTTGTTGCATCATGGTAAATGTCCTTTTATGATGTCTGCGATTTGGCAATGACAGTGCATTTATGTCAAAGCTTTCACCGACTTGCTTATTAGCAAAATTCACACCTCCACCAGGAATACCGATATTACCACTTATTGCAACCAAAGCATCGATCAAACGGATCGTATTCCCTCCATTTGTATATCTTTGCATACCTAAACCTAAATAAGTCATTGTTGGCTCATTCGCATATATATGAGCTAATTTTGTCATAATATCTTTCGATACATCTGTAAGCTCTTCAAGTTCATCTAGTGTTATTTCTTCAAGTATGTTCAGTAAATCACTATAGCCAAGCGTATGGTCATCAATAAATTGTTGATCTTGTAAATTGAGGCGCACGATCTCTTTCATAATACCTATCGCTAACAAACCGTCCATACCAGGCTTAATCGAAACATATTCATTACTTAATTTTGCAGTTGCATTTGACATTGGATCAATAACTATAATATTCGCACCTTGCTTTTTGGCTTTGGTTAAATTAGCGTATAAATGCATGTTCGTACGCGCTACATTTCTACCCCAAATCACTATATTTTTGCTATTAAATACGTCATCTGGACTATGACTATATGAATCACCGAAATCCCAAGTTTGTGCTTCTATGCCTGCTCCCCAACAAATGCTACCTGTTAGTTCCGTAACTCCTCCATAGCAATTAAAGAAACGTTTATCAAGGTTTGTTAACAATCCACTATTTGAGTAATCATGGCTATGAAGTACTGCTGTCGTACCGTATGTTTTCTTAATAGCAGCTAGTTTATTAGAAATTTCATTTAGCGCTTGCTCCCATGAAATTCTTTGAAACGTCCCATTCACTTTTTTTAGTGGATATTTTACTCTTTCATTAGAATTTGCTCGGTGTTCAAGCATCCTACCCCTTCCACAAATTTTACCTTTTGTAATCGGGTGATCTTGATCTCCTTCAATTTTTACAACCATATTATTTTCAACTGTTACTTCAAAACCACAACTATCCCAACAATTTAACGGACAAGCTGTTTTATACTTTACTCTCACCTTCGTATCACCCTTATAAGAGGTTATTTCAAATTAGCATGTTTTTTTACTAACTAAAGTACGGATAACTTTAAATTATTCCTCATATTTTTCAATAATTTTTTTCATTTTACGTGTGAATTCTTTTCTTGGAAGCATTACACTATGTCCACACCCTTCACATTTAATCCTAATGTCCATACCCATACGGATAATTTTCCATCTATTCACACCACAAGGGTGTTGCTTTTTCATTTCAACGATATCATTTATTCCAAATTGTTTATTTTCCAACTTACACTATCCTTTCATACATCTATTTTCATCATTTAACATGACTGTTTTCGCATTGATTGTTGTTTTTCATAATTAGAGCTACATACGATTATAACTATCGTTCGTGGCATCTTTTCTTCTGTACAATGATGACTAACAACATAAAACCACTTTTTATAGTTCTAACTTAATAACAATAGCAACAATGTTTACGAAAAGAGCCTTTAATATTCAGGAAACTGCTTATAGTAAAGTCGATACTACTATATTACCAAGTTTTCATTCCCATTTATACCGATTTGCAATAGGATGGATCAATATTGCTGCAAGCAAATATAAATTTATGACACCATAGATAGGATAGAGAACAGATACTAATGTAGCAAATCCAAATGACGTAAACGGAATCATAGTAATTAAAGTTAACAATGCAAGGAGCCAAAACGGGAGCTTTATTTTCTTTCGAAATCTCGTTGTTAAACCGAATATGCCAGAAGCAGCAGTTGTATAGATGGCTGACCATAATAAAAATGACATAATAATCAACATGGCATATGGAAAGTATTTCAATACTCCAAATAACGGAATCTCATAAAGTATCATTTCACTAGCTATTTGTAATAATGACTGATTATAAATAAATGAAATAATCCCTAATAATAAGCCACTCCCTATACTTGCAATCCATGCCTCACCAACCCTTTTTATTTCTTTACCAATTGCTGAAAGAACAGCAACTAAAGGTAGAATATTTAATGCTGTAAAAGTAAATGCAGACGGCCAATTTGATTGTTCATTAAGATTGAGATTAATACTTTGTCCATTTTTATATAAAAACAGAAATAATGTTACCATTAAACTAATAATTAAAATCGGTAGAATAAAAATATTAATGGATACAATTCCTTTTAAATCCCATATAAACAAGAATACAAGCATGAAGCAAAAAATTAATATTCCTATCCAATATGGAATCTGTAATATTTCTAGTGTAGCTCCTCCACCTGCAAGCATAACAACAGTAGTAGTAAATAAATATAATATTATCATCCAATCATATGCTAAAGATAATCGTTTACCTACTAGTCTTTGCAAGACAGGTAGAAAATGTTCAGATTGCTCCTCGTAACTTATTTTCATAATGACAAAGCAACTAATGATAAATATTAAAGTAAAAATGATGATAGCAAGTCCACTTTCTTGTCCAAAAAACTGCCAAATCTCTCTTCCAGATGCATAGCCTGCTCCAATCATTGTGCCTAATATTAAAAACATCCACTTCAATCCAGACTTTAACATACTCATGCTCCCTCTTTTCATTTAACTATTTTATGTATAGTTTTAATTTTTCCTCCGTATACTGTTACTACTATTACAAAGGAGTGAAAGCTATGAATCTTAAACCGAAATTTTTAAATATTGTTAATGAAAGTACTCGTGTGTCTCATGAGGATGGTCACGCAATTAATAGCTTAGCAACAAAACTCCTTTCCTCCTTACCACAAGAAATTCAGCAACCAATTGTATTCGTCTGTATTGGTACCGATCGATCAACTGGTGATTCACTTGGACCATTAGTAGGTTCAAAACTTGAGGAAAAGAATTTGACTCATTTTCATGTATATGGAACGTTAGAGGATCCTATTCATGCTGTAAATCTGAAAGATAAGTTAATAGAAATTAATAACGCTTACCGGAATCCATTTATCATTGGTATTGATGCTTGTTTAGGGAAATTAAATAGTGTAGGTTATATTTCAATTGGAGATGGACCTGTTAAACCAGGTGCTGGGGTAAATAAAGAATTACCTGCAGTAGGCGATATTCATATGACGGGAATTGTAAACGTGAGTGGGTTTATGGAGTTTTTTGTCCTACAAAATACTAGATTACATATTGTCATGAGTATGGCTAAAACGATAGCAAATGCCATTAATGAGGCACACAACCAATATAGTTTAAAAGAACTATCATCTAGGTTCCTTCGCTAGTTCGTATAAAAAATCCTGCACCATATTAAAAAATGTACATGGTGCAGTCATCAATAACTTGTTGGCTGTTTTGCATAGATTATTATTTGTCATACTAATAATTAAACAAGATAGTGACATATTTTTTCCTTCTAATTTAAGAACTATAGCAACAAAGTTTATGAAAGAGCCAACTTGTTAAAATATTGTTGCAAGAATGGTTTTGTAGTTACAATTATCAACAAGATTCATTAATTTACGGTAAAATTGGCCAAAAATACAATACTGTCACAAATAATGATACAAACAACAGACTTGGTAACATGTTTGCAACACGGATTTTTGTTATCCCTAACATATTTAATCCTATAGCGATTATCATTATACCACCTGTTGCTGTGATTTCTACTATGAGTAATTCCATCAACTTTGGTGGTATCCATTTGTCGATTTGAGTAGCAAACATCGCTAATGAACCTTGATAAATAAACACTGGTATAGCAGAAAAAATTACTCCGACACCTAATGTTGTAGCCAATACAAAGCTAGTAAATCCATCAAGTATTGATTTAGTGAATAGTATATTGTGATCGTTTCTCAATCCACTATCAAGTGCACCTAAAATTGCCATAGCCCCTATAACGAATATTAATGTTGCCGTCACAAAACCTTTAGCAACTGCACCTTCATCCTTTGTCCCTATTTTATTTTCCAGCCATTTACCTAACAAATTTAATTTGTCATCTAAGCCCCAAAGTTCACCTAGTATTCCTCCTAGAGCTAAACTTAAGATTACAAGGATAAATTGTTCACTTTTGAGTCCCATCTGTATTCCTAATATGAAGACGGATAAACCAATCCCTTGTAAAACAGTCGTTTTCACTCTCTCTGGAATTCTTTGCATGAACATTCCAAATAACGTACCAACAACGATTGATACACAATTAATCACAGTTCCAAGTAATACCATTTCATATCCCCTTCTGGTTGCATTCACTATAATATAAAATAACTAATAAAAAAAAGCCACCGCTAATGATGGCTCATTGAAAATCATTTTGTAGGTGTATCTAATATATCTAATATTCTTTCTAAATCTTCCTCTGAGAAAAACTCAATTTCAATTTTTCCTTTTTTCTTATTTTGTTTTATGACAACAGGCGTCCCAAACCGATCACGTAATATTGATTCTCTTTCCCTAATAAAAATGTTCTTTTCTTTTTTCGGCTTAGATGTTTCACGTGGAACATCTTTATTAAGTTGTTGAACTAATTGTTCTAGTTGTCTCACATTTAATTGTTCATTTATCACTTTTTCAGCTAGTTTTTTCGTCTTTTCTTTATTTTTTAAGCCTAGCAAAGTCCTCCCGTGTCCCATTGTTAGTTTCCCTTCAGAAATGAGCACTTGGATTGATTTAGGAAGAGCTAACAAGCGAAGATGGTTTGCGATATGAGGGCGACTTTTTCCTAACCGCTGTGCTAACTGCTCTTGTGTAAACTCTAATTTATCAATTAAAGTTTGGTAAGCTAGTGCTTCTTCGATAGGAGTTAAATCCTCTCTCTGTAAATTTTCTAATAGAGCGAGTTCCATAATCTGTTGTTCTGATAAATCTCTAATAACAACTGGCACAGTTGATAAATCAGCCTCTTTAGCAGCCCTAAATCGACGTTCACCTACAACAATTTCAAACCCTTTAATGCTTTTCCTAACAATTAGTGGTTGTAATATTCCGTGCTGTAGGATAGACTCTTTTAGTTCGTCGATTGCCTCTGGTTGAAATGTTTTTCGAGGTTGATATGGATTTGGTCTTAACTCGTTAATTTTTACCTCTTGAACAATTTCTTCATTTCCCACATCCATACTTGCAAATAGAGCATTAATACCTTTTCCAAGACCTTTAGCCATTTGCAACCACTTCCTTTGCTAGATCTAAATAAACTTCTGCTCCTCTTGATTTTGGATCATATATGATAATTGGTTCACCATGACTAGGTGCTTCACTTAACCTTACATTACGTGGAATAATCGTTCGATATACTTTATCTTGAAAGTACTTTTTCACTTCATCAATCACTTGAATCCCTAAATTTGTTCTAGCATCTAACATTGTAAGTAGAACCCCTTCAATAGTAAGTTCAGTATTTAAATGTTTTTGAACAAGTCTAACAGTATTAAGAAGCTGACTTAAACCTTCAAGCGCATAATATTCACATTGTACAGGTATTAACACTGCGTCAGAAGCAGTTAAAGAATTAATAGTTAATAATCCTAGCGACGGTGGACAGTCAATAATTATATAATCATATTGGTCTTTAATACGTTCTAATGCCCTTTTTAAGCGCACTTCACGTGAAATAGTAGGAACAAGTTCTATTTCAGCACCAGCAAGCTGAATGGTCGCAGGTATAGCATACAAGTTTTCAACTTTTGTTGGGATTGTGACTTCTTCTGCATCAATATCTTCAACTAATATATCATAAATACACTGATCTACTTCTGCCTTTTCAATCCCTGCTCCGCTAGTTGCATTTCCTTGTGGATCAATGTCTACTAGCAAGACTTTCTTACCTATGTATGCTAAGCAAGCACCTAAGTTAACAGAAGTTGTAGTTTTCCCAACTCCACCTTTTTGATTAGCAATTGCAATTGTTTTTCCCACGATGTCACCTACCTTTAATTGAACATCAATTTTACCACTTCACTATTTTATCATGAAAATATGCTATTTTACTGTAATTTCGCAAAAAAATAAAACTCTTCCTCATATTACTATTACTTATTTGTCTATCATAATGGTTTTTAAATTGGGATCTATTCATGAAATTAGCTAACGAGAAGTTTTTTAATGTAGCTATGTTAGCATTGTACTGGAGAAAAGGTACAGTTACACATAAATTTTCTTAATATTAGTAAAAACAACTCCATAGCTAAAGAAAAGGCTTTGCTCTTAAGCTTTGTTGTAGTTATTAATATAGTAGGATGTGGTTTTTTCCGAGCTTCATCACTTAATTGTGGCAAAGGTGCTACGAACTCATGTCATAGTAAAAAACAACGAAAGAAGTAAAACCTCATGAGATGAGGTTTTACTTCTTTGGTATTTTTATTGTGAACTGATAGTATTCATCGAATTCTTCTTCTTCAGCATTTATAGATAATCCAGTGTCTTCAACCATAGATAACGATTGACGTATTGTATTTACGGCAATTCTCATATCTTTACTAAATGCCTTTCTACTAGCCTTCTTTTTAACATTTGATTGTTCTAATAGTTTTACAACACGATCTTCTGTTTGCTTGACATTAAAATGTTTCTCAATAATTTCATGTAATAACTGAATTTGTTTTCTTGGATCTTTTAATGCAATTAATGCCCTTGCGTGGCGTTCGGTAATTTTCTTTTCCATTAAAGCTTGCTGTATTTCATTTGGAAGCTTTAGCAAGCGTAATTTATTTGCAACTGTTGATTGACCTTTCCCAAGACGTTGAGCTAACGCTTCCTGAGTTAAATTATGTAATTCTAGTAATTTGGCATATGCTATCGCTTCTTCTATTGCTGATAATTCCTCGCGTTGTAGGTTTTCTATCAAAGCAACAGATGCTGTTTCTGTGTCATTATAGTTTTTTATAATAGCCGGTATCGTATCCCATCCCAATTGCTGAACAGCTCTCCATCTACGTTCTCCCGCAATGAGTTCATATTTTTGGTCATCTAATATACGAACGACTATTGGTTGGATAATTCCATGTGTTCTAATAGTTGAAGCCAATTCAGAAATTTTTTCTTCTGCAAATACCGACCGAGGCTGATATCGGTTTGGGATGATATCCGTTACGTGCAATTGTTTAATTTCTTCATTTTCTGTTGTTTCGATAATTTCTCTTTCTTCTTTTTCACTTAGTCCAAAGATTCGTGAAAAATGATGTTTCATATGATACACACCACCTTTTAGAAACTCCTCAATTAATATTCTCTATAAAAGGATAAAGTTCCTGCTATTACATTTTACTATTAAATGTTTCACGTGAAACATTCCATTATTCAATCGGTAACTTGTTTGGTGTTCCTGGCTTTCTTGGATATTTTTTTGGTGTTGACTTTTCTTTCTGAATAATAACAATATTTCGTTCGCTATTTTCAATTGGTAATAAAAAATGATGAACATCAATTAGTTTACCACCTAGAGTATTTATTGCTTTTGATCCGTTCGTTAGCTCTTCTGTTACTGAAGAAGCTTTTAATGCTAAAAACACGCCCTCTTTTTTAACTAACGGCAAACATAATTCACACAATACTGACATACGCGCCACTGCTCGAGCAGTTACAACATCAAAGCTTTCTCGTATTTCTGCTTTTCTTCCGAAGGTCTCAGCGCGATCGTGATAAAAGAAAGTATCATCCAAGTGCAGCTCATTAGCAAGATGCTGTAAAAAGCTAATTCTTTTATTTAAAGAATCAACAATCGAAATTTTTAAATGCGGAAAACAAATTTTTAAAGGAATACTAGGGAACCCTGCACCAGCACCTACATCACAAATTGACAGGTTTTTAGTAAAATCAAAGTGAAACGCAGCTGTAATTGAATCAAAAAAATGCTTCAAATAAACTTCTTGTTTGTCAGTTATGGCTGTTAAGTTCATTTTATTATTCCACTCAACTAATAACTCATAGTACAGCTCAAATTGTTGTAATTGTTGAGAGGATAACTTTATCCCTTGTTCATTCAGCATGTGCTGAAACTGTTCAATATTCATAATCAATTCCTTTCATTGCACAATTTCTCTGATTTACAACATGTCAAACGATGTTATCATAACACATTCGACTTATACAATGAATAGCTATTCTACTTGCTAAATAATTGTTTGACATGATTCATTATCAAGGCTGTTTCCCCATTGTTTGTTGTTTTTTATATTAGGATATAAAACTTGTATACAACTAGAGCTCTTGGCACCTTTTCTTCTGCAACATGATTACTAACATGTAAAGCCATTTCTTATAGTACAAATTTAATAGCAACAAAACGTAAAGAGCTTTGTATAAAAGCTCCCCTTTATCTCCACAGATGAACGCAACTATTTTTCCATTAGTGATGATAAAGGGACTTATATAGGATTAATGAAGTTTGCAAGGTATTATTCGTTCGACACTCTAGCTATTCTTCCTTGCTCAATATATACTAATAAAATTGAAATATCCGCTGGATTAACTCCTGAAATCCTTGATGCTTGCGCAACAGACAAAGGTCTTACTTCATTTAATTTTTGTTTTGCTTCATTTGCAATCCCAGTAATCATATCATAATCAATGTTATCTGGGATTTTTTTATTCTCCATTTTCTTTAAACGTTCTACTTGTTGTAGTGATTTTTCTATATACCCTTCGTACTTAATTTGAATTTCAACTTGTTCAGTAACCTCTTCATTTAATTCTTCTTCGTCAGGAGCTAAAACTGTAATGTCTGAATAACTCATTTCAGGTCTTTTTAATAAATCAGATGCACGAATCCCATCCTTTAGTTCACTACCACCAGCATTTCGAATATGTTCCTGAACTATATCACTAGGTTTAATAATAAATGACTGCAAGCGTTTTTTCTCTAGTTCAATTGCTTTTTTCTTAGCAATATAATGTTGATACCTTTCTTCCTGAATAAGGCCAATCCGATACCCTATATCTGTTAAACGCAAGTCAGCATTATCATGTCTTAATAATAGACGATACTCAGCTCTTGAAGTCAACAATCTGTATGGCTCGTTCGTTCCTTTTGTTACTAGATCATCAATTAAAACACCGATATACGCATCAGAACGACTTAAGATTAATTCTTCTTTTCCTAAAGCACGATTTGCTGCATTGATCCCAGCCATGATTCCTTGACCCGCCGCTTCTTCATATCCTGAAGTTCCGTTTATTTGACCTGCGGTGTATAGGTTTTGTATGTTCTTCGTTTCTAAGGTAGGCCATAATTGAGTAGGAACAATCGCATCATACTCAATTGCATAGCCTGCTCTCATCATTTGGACATTTTCAAGTCCAGGGATTGTGGAAAGTATTTGTTGTTGGACATCCTCTGGTAAGCTAGTAGATAAACCTTGTACATATACTTCCTGCGTATTTTTTCCTTCAGGCTCTAAAAAGATTTGATGGCGTGGTTTATCGTTAAAACGGACAACTTTATCTTCTATTGAAGGACAATAACGTGGTCCTGTCCCTTTTATCATACCTGAATACATTGGAGAACGATGAAGGTTATCATCGATTATTTTATGTGTATGCTCACTTGTATACGTTAACCAGCAAGGTAATTGGTCAGCCATTTCTTTTACAGATTCATATGAAAAAGCTCGAGGAACTTCATCACCTGGCTGAATTTCAGTTTTACTATAATCAATAGAATGACTGTTTACACGAGGTGGTGTCCCTGTTTTGAATCTAACTAAATCAAATCCTAGTTCCTCTAAATGTTTAGATAAATTAATGGATGGTTGTTGATTGTTTGGTCCACTAGAATATTTTAAATCACCTAAAATGATCTCTCCTCGTAAAAAGGTCCCAGTTGTTATAACAACTGTACTCGCTTTAAAAATTGCACCTGTTTGAGTGATAACACCAGTACACACTCCATCTTCTATAACTAATCGTTCAACCATCCCTTGCATTAATGTTAGGTTCTGTTCGTTTTCTAACGTTTTCTTCATCTCATGTTGATATAAGAACTTATCGGCTTGAGCACGTAAAGCTCTAACTGCTGGACCTTTCCCAGTATTCAACATTCTCATTTGAATATAAGTTTTATCAATATTTTTTGCCATCTCACCGCCTAAAGCATCAATTTCACGAACGACGATGCCTTTAGCTGGACCCCCTACAGAAGGATTACAAGGCATAAAAGCAACCATATCTAAATTAATAGTAAGTAGCAAAGTTTTAGCTCCTAGCCTTGCTGAAGCTAAACTTGCTTCACAACCTGCATGGCCTGCACCGATAACAATTACGTCATAATGACCTGCTTGATACCCCATTTGAGTACCCCCTTTATTCGATATTTTTTTCTTGTTGTTTCCGTCTCGATTACTTCCCAAGACAAAATTGCGAGAATAACTGATCGATGAGACTTTCATGCACTGCTTCACCGATAATTTCACCTAAAAGTTCCCAAGCTCTTGTCAAATCTATTTGAACAATATCAATCGGTACTCCACTATTAATACTATTCACCGCATCATCAATAGCAACTTTAGCTTGTGTTAGTAGCGATATATGACGACTGTTAGATACGTAAGTCATATCTTTTGACTCTATGCCTCCCTCAAAGAATAATGAAGAAATTGCTTCTTCTAGCTGCTCAATCCCTTCCTCTTGTAATAATGAGGTAGATACGATAGGATAATTATTTGCTAATTCTTTTACTTGAGTCATATTTATTGTTTGGGGTAAATCTGTCTTATTAATAATGACAATTACATCCATACCCTCTACGGCATGAAATAACTGTTCATCATCAACGCTAAGCTCATCATTTGAGTTTAAAACTAATAAGATAAGATCAGCTTCCTTTAATTTTTCTCGTGAACGTTCTACACCCATTCTTTCGACGATATCTTCAGTTTCACGAATTCCTGCAGTATCAACTAACCTCAGAGGCACTCCTCTTACATTGACGTATTCCTCAATTACATCACGGGTTGTTCCAGGTATATCTGTAACAATTGCTTTATTCTCATGAACCAAACTATTTAATAAGGAGGATTTTCCTACATTCGGTCTCCCTATAATTACAGTAGATAAGCCTTCTCTTAAAATTTTTCCTTGTTGAGATGTTTGGATTAGCTTATGAAGCTCATGCTGTACATTACTCGCCTTTGGCAATAATAACTGATGAGTCATTTCTTCAACATCATCATATTCAGGATAATCAATATTCACTTCTACATGTGCCAAGGTTTCCAGAATATCTTGTCTGAGTCGATTAATTAGCTTTGATAAGCGCCCCTCCATTTGGTGTAAAGCAACATTCATAGCACGATCTGTTTTGGCACGTATTAAATCAATAACTGCTTCAGCTTGTGATAGATCTAGTCTCCCATTCAAAAATGCACGTTTCGTAAATTCTCCCGGTTCAGCTAAGCGAGCTCCACCTTTTATTACTGTCTGTAATACGCTATTGACAGAAACTAAACCACCGTGGCAATTTATTTCTACTACATCTTCACGAGTAAATGTTTTTGGCCCTTTCATTACTGAAACCATTACTTCATCAATCGTTTCATTATTTATCGGATCTACGATATGACCGTAATGAATTGTATGAGAAGGAACCTCTATCAATTTTTTATCTGAAGGTCCTTTGAAAATGGAATCTGCAATACTTAGCGCTTCAGCACCGCTAAGCCTCACAATCGCAATTGCTCCCTCTCCCATCGGAGTAGAGATTGCCGTAATTGTATCAAAGTCCATTCTTTTATTCACCGCTCTCTTAACATAAAATAACAAGCATTATTTATTATTAAGCTATTTTCGCAATGGTTGTTGCTTTTCTAATTAAGTTATAACCACGAGAAAAAAAACTAAAGTTCGTGACATCTTTTTCTGTAAAAAACGAATACAAACGTTTCGTCACCATTTAATTTGGTGATAATAGCAATACAGTTTACGAAAAAACTTTTTTTAAAACAGCAACAATCACATAAAACCTCGTTTTCTGATGTAATTTAGTCATTTTTGCAACAAAGTTTACGAAAAGAGCCTAATTAATATGACAATAAATATATTTAAAAACGTTTCCCTAAATTTTAAGAATACCATATCTTCAATTATCTAAAAAGATATTTGTATTATCATTTCCCTAATATCCACATTGAATAACCCATTTTAACAAACCTAGATGATTATCAGTTATCCACATGTGAATAAAGACTTTAGTCATTCATTTTACAAAATGACTTCAAGTTACTTTTATGAATATTTGTTTGACATTGTTGTTTCTTTAGTAATGGCTGTTTTCGCATTAATTGTTGTTTTTCGCATTAAGAAAGAACGCCTGGACAACAATGAATAACATTATAAAACCACTTTTTATAGTACTAATTTGATAACAATAGCAACAATGTTTACAAGAAGAGCCTTTGTAATTTAGAACAGCACAATTGCCATTATATTAAAATAGAGAAAAACCATAAAGTTCAGTAGTATATAACTACTACTAATGGAAAAGATCCTTACAATAGCGATGAATGCACAGAGAGGAATAATTAGTAAGGTTTGTAAAATAAAAAAAGCGACTCAATTTTGAAGACATCAAGCAATTAATTACCATTTATTGTAAATTAACTACCGTGTAGTCTATAAACAATAATGTATTATTGCTTAGGTCTCCTATGAGCCACCAATGTACTTATTTTATTGGACTAATTACTATATGACGATGAGGATCAGAACCTGAAGAATATGTTTTAACTTTATCATTAGTTGCCAATGCAGTATGAATAACTTTACGTTCATATGATGGCATTGATTCAAGTGATATATCCTTCCCAGTTCGAAGTGATTTTTCTGCTAAACGTTGAGCTAACTGATACAACGTTTCTTTCCTACGTTCTCGATAATTTTCGGCATCAACAACAATGTTCAAATAATGATCTGCATATCGATTTGCAACTAATTGTGTTAAATATTGAAGAGAATTAAGAGTTTGTCCTCTTTTTCCAATTAAGATTGCTATTTTTTCACCTGACAATTGGAAGTTAACATATTTCCCTTCTTGTTTAACTTCAATTTTGACGCGAACACCCATATTTTCTGTAACTTGTTGAAGGAATTGCTGAGCTTCTTCGACCGGATCATGTAATTTGGTAACTTTTACAACTGCTGGCTTAGTGCCAAAAATACCAAATAGTCCTTTTTTGCCTTCATCGATGATATTTATTTCAGTGCGGTCTTTTGTTGTTTTTAACTGTTCTAGAGCTGATTGTACTGCTTCATCGACTGATTGGCCTGTAGCAGTTATTTGTTTCACTTTTTCTTTTTCGCTCCTCCCGCAATTTCAGATGTTTTTATTTCTGGTCCTTTAATAAAATATGTTTGTACAATCATAAATAGGTTCCCAACTACCCAATATAAAGATAATGCTGCTGGAAAGTTTAGTGCAAAAATAATGATCATAATCGGCATAATCCATAGCATCATTGCCATTTGTGGATTTTGATTTTGAGTGCCTGCCATCATCATTTTTTGTTGAATAAAAGTTGTTACCCCAGCTATAAGTGGTAATAAATAGAATGGATCTGCTTCACCAAGGTTAAACCATAAAAATTCATGCTGTTTAATTTCTACAGTTCTCATGATTGCATGGTAAAAACCAATTAAGATAGGCATTTGTATTATTAATGGGAAACATCCCGCTAATGGGTTTACACCATGTTTTTGGAATAGCTGCATCGTTTCTTGCTGAAGTTGTTGTTGAGTTTTTTGATCCTTAGAGCTATATTTTTCACGAAGCTTTTGCATTTCTGGCTGTAATGCTTGCATAGCTTTCGAGCTTTTTGTTTGCTTAATCATTAACGGTAAAATTACTAAACGAATCAAAAGTGTTACGATAATAATCGATAATCCATAATTATTATTCATTATTTCTGCTACAGATGTTATTAACCATGATAGTGGATAAACGATATATTCATTCCAAAATCCGGTACTTTCTTTCGTAATTGGCTGGTTTACCTCAGTACAACCTGATATGATAGCAACTAAACCAATAAGACCAATTACTAGAAGAATTCGCCTTTTCAATCAAATTTCCTCCTCAAATATTATTCAATTTGATCTTTTATCTGATAAAAGTTTAGATTTATGACCACTAAGTATTGTAACATTTTTTAAACAAAAATTCCCTTGCTTATTTTCCACTCTTTAATATTTTTGCTCTTTTACATACATGGTTAAGACTACTTTTTATTTCCGCATAATCCATTTCAGCAGCTGGTTTTCTAGCAATTATAACGTAATCCATTTCAGCTTTTAGAACATCTTTCGAATCGGTAAACACTTGTCGAATCAATCGCTTTATTCTATTTCTAGTAACAGCATTTCCAATCTTTTTACTTACAGACAAGCCAATTCGGAAAAAATCTTGCTCTGGTTTTTCAAGTACATAAATTACAAATTGACGGTTAGCAAAGGATTTTCCTTGTTTGAAAACTTTTTGAAATTCATCATTTTTTTTTATTCGATACTTTTTCTTCATTTTTATCCCCCTGTAATTCATAGGGTTTAACATTACAATGCGCAAAATTAAGAAAAGCCTACGATATCTATCATCCTTCCAACAACACTAAAGCTAGATAGTTTTATGAATAGCTTTAGTTGGCCGCTTTACGCGACAGCTTGGCGTCAAGCTGATAGATTTTGGGGCTAAATATAGTTAATGCTCAAGCATGAATAGCACTCCAACATAATGTATATACTTTCTTATCTAATTGAAAAAAGACCACTGACGTTTCAGTGGCCTAAGCTGATAATACTTTTCTTCCTCTACGACGACGACGAGCTAAAACCTTACGTCCGTTTTTCGAGCTCATTCGACTACGGAATCCATGTACTTTGCTCCGCTTACGATTATTTGGTTGATAAGTTCTTTTCATTATATGACACCTCCCTGAGGAATAGCTGTTAAAGACAGTCTTACTAATTATAGAAAAGAAACATAATAAATGTCAACCTATCATTTAAACTTCTATATTTTTTTAGAATTGACATACTTTCTCACATTAATAAAGTTGTAATACATCCCTGTGGACAACTTTTTCCCATTTATTTTTGTTCTTCTACAGTTATCGACAGCATTTACCCAATATCTCCTTTTGTGGACATTTTTTTTAAACAACCTGTTAAAGTTGTGGATAAGCTACTAAAAAGCATTGCAACTATTATATTTTTTTGTTATCATATTTGTGTTTTCTATCTGTGAATAATTTATTTTATAATTGCGTTATCCACAAAATGTGGATAACGTGTGGATATTTTATTAAAGGTTGTTTAAATACTTGTCCACAAGCATGGGGATTTGTCGATAAACTACTTTTCATCATTATAAACTGTTCTCCACACAATTTCTGCGTGTATATTTATTCAGTAATACTAATTATGTGAATGCAATCTAATGTAAGGGAGGGCATGTGTTGGAAAATATTTCAGATTTATGGGATAAAGCTCTCAGTGAAATTGAGAAAAAATTAAGTAAACCTAGCTTTGAAACGTGGCTAAAAGCGACAAAAGCATATTCATTAAAAAATGATACGTTAACCATTACGGCTCCAAATGAATTTGCAAGAGATTGGCTCGAGTCTAGATATTCTGTATTAATTGCAGAAACAATTTACGATATAACCGGTGAACAATTAACGATTAAATTTATTATTCCTCAAAATCAGCAAGATGAAGACCTTGAGACAAATATACCTGCGAAAAAAGTGAAAAAACAGGATAATAATCACCCTGAACTACTGCAAAATATGTTAAATCCAAAATATACATTTGATACCTTTGTCATTGGTTCTGGCAACCGATTTGCTCACGCAGCTTCATTAGCTGTAGCAGAGGCGCCAGCGAAAGCCTATAATCCACTTTTTATATATGGTGGAGTAGGATTAGGTAAAACTCATTTGATGCATGCTATTGGCCATTATGTAATCGAGCATAATCCTTCAGCTAAAGTAGTCTATTTGTCTTCCGAGAAGTTTACAAACGAATTTATTAATTCGATTAGGGATAATAAAGCAGTTGATTTTCGAAATAGATATCGTAATGTTGATGTTTTACTTATAGATGATATTCAATTTCTAGCTGGAAAAGAACAAACTCAAGAAGAATTTTTTCATACTTTTAATACTTTGCATGAAGAAAGTAAACAAATTGTTATCTCAAGTGACCGTCCTCCAAAAGAAATACCGACGCTAGAGGATCGCTTAAGATCTAGATTTGAATGGGGATTAATTACAGATATTACACCTCCTGATTTGGAAACAAGAATAGCAATATTGCGTAAAAAAGCAAAGGCTGAAGGACTAGATATTCCTAATGAAGCTATGTTATATATCGCAAATCAAATCGATTCAAATATACGTGAGCTTGAAGGTGCACTTATACGTGTTGTAGCTTATTCGTCACTTATTAATAAAGATATTAACGCAGATTTAGCTGCTGAAGCTTTGAAGAATATTATTCCTAGTGCTAAACCGAAAGTAATAACAATACATGAAATCCAAAAAACTGTTGGTCAGCATTATAATGTGAAACTTGAAGACTTTAAGGCTAAAAAACGCACAAAATCAGTCGCTTTTCCTAGACAGATTGCTATGTATTTATCACGAGAATTAACCGACTTCTCACTACCAAAGATCGGCGAAGAATTCGGGGGAAGAGATCACACCACTGTTATTCATGCACATGAAAAAATTTCTAAATTAATTCAAACCGATTCACAATTACAAAAACAATTGAATGATATTAACTCTCACTTAAAAGCATAGTAGGTTTATACTTATTCTTAATACTGTGAATAACTTAACACATATTACACACAGTCTATCCACATGTGGATAGACTGTGTTTCCTTTGCTATAATTAGTTATCCACAATTCCACAGCCCCTACTATTACTTCTACTATTTTTTTAAAAGATTATATATATATTCAATTGTTAACTAGTTTATGACTAAAGGAGGACTTTATAATGAAATTTATAATTCAACGAGACTATTTATTACGCAGTGTACAAGATGTAATGAAAGCCGTTTCTTCTAGAACAACAATTCCAATATTAACGGGTATTAAAATAGTGGCAAATGAAAATGGAGTTACATTAACAGGAAGTGATTCTGATATTTCTATTGAATCATTTATTCCGCTTGAACACGAAGATTTAGAAGTTGTTGAACTGGTCAAAAGCGGAAGTGTTGTTTTACAAGCTCGTGTATTTAGTGAAATTGTTAAAAAGCTTCCTAAAGAAAGTGTAGAAATTGATGTACAAAACCACTTTTTGACTATTATTAGATCTGGAAAAGCAGAATTTAATTTAAACGGCTTAGATGCAGAAGAATATCCATTATTACCACAAATTGAAGAAAATGATGCTTTTCAAGTTCCGTCTGATTTAGTAAAACAATTAATTAGACATACAGTTTTTGCCGTGTCCACGTCAGAAACACGACCTTTATTGACAGGTGTAAACTTGAAAATAGAAAATAACGAATTGACCTGTATTGCAACAGATAGTCATCGACTTGCTTTACGCAAAGCGAGAATTGATTTGAATACGACAGATGTATCGTATAATATTGTTATTCCAGGAAAAAGTTTGAATGAATTAAATAAAATATTAGATGATTCAAATGATTTAGTTGATATCGTAATTACAGAAAACCAAGTGCTGTTTAAAACAAAACACATATTATTTTTCTCACGCTTGCTTGAAGGTAGTTATCCAGATACATCACGTTTAATTCCTGAGGAAAGTAATACTGAAATGAAAGTGTCTGCTAAAGAGTTTTTACAAGCCATTGATAGAGCTTCTTTACTTGCAAGAGAGGATAGAAATAATGTTGTAAAATTAACCATCTTAGAGGGTGGCGTTATTGAAATCTCTTCGAATTCACCGGAAATTGGTAAAGTTATTGAGGAAGTTCAAAGTCAATCTATTAGCGGTGAAGATTTAAAAATTTCCTTTAGTTCAAAATACATGCTGGATGCATTAAAAGTTTTGGGAGAGACAGATATTAATATTAATTTTACTGGAGCCATGAGACCATTTGTCATTCGTCCTCTTCACGACGATTCAATGCTACAGTTGATTTTACCTGTTCGCACATATTAATTCATGTACAAACATGTCAGAAACAACAATTTGAAACTAATATAACCTTGAATTGAATGGGGTATGATCACTAGTTGAAGATTAGTTCAGAAATAGACATGCACATCCTCAAACTGAATATAGCTCTGATAAATATATCTTTTTTTATCTTTGCAAACGGCTAGTTTGTCATTGATTGTTACTTTCCGTAATAAGAAATGAATATGTATAAATCAAGCGTTCATAGCATCTTTTCTCATTTATAATTTAATTAATTGCATATAATGATTTGTTGCTGTCCTAAATTAGTCCCAATAGCAACAAAGTTTACGACAAGAGCCTTGCAAAAAAGAAAGCTGCTAGTATGAGAAAAAACTAGTAGCTTTCTTTTCTATCCTCATTTTTTTTAGTACAATGAAGTGATAAGTAATTTTTGAAAGTAACATAATATGTTTACAATATAAACTAGCATAAAATTACATGAAAGAGAGCGATCATAATATGACAAAAATGATCACTATCTCAACTGATATTATTACATTAGGTCAGTTTTTAAAATTAGCAGATGTAATTCAAACAGGTGGGATGGCAAAGTGGTTCTTAAGTGAACATGAAGTATTTGTAAATGGACAAGCTGAAAACCGTAGAGGACGAAAACTTAAACAAGATGATGAAGTAGTTATTCCTGGATTCGGAACTTTTATTGTGAAAGTATAGTTGGTGGCCGACTTGTATATTGAAGAACTAGCACTGAAAAATTATCGGAATTATAAGAGTGTGCAAGTAACATTTGAAAACAAAGTTAACGTAATACTAGGTGAAAATGCTCAAGGAAAAACAAACGTTATGGAAGCTATTTTTGTCTTGGCGATGGTCAAATCACATCGAACGTCTAATGACAAGGATCTTATAAGATGGGATGAAGAATATGCTAAAATAGAAGGAAGGATTCACAAAAATAATGGTATCCTTCCTTTGCAGTTAGTTATATCGAAAAAAGGCAAGAAAGCGAAATATAACCATATTGAACAACAAAAATTAAGTCAATATGTCGGCAATATGAACATTGTCATGTTTGCCCCTGAAGATTTACATTTAGTAAAAGGTAGCCCGCAAGTGAGGCGGAGATTTATTAATATGGAGATCGGTCAAGTCTCACCTTTATATTTGCATGATTTAAATCAGTATCAAAAGATTTTACAACAGAGAAATCATTACTTAAAGAAGCTACAAATTAACAGGTCGAAAAGCGATCCGATGCTAGACGTTTTGACGGAGCAACTTGTTGAGGCTGCAGCTAAAATTTTAATAAAAAGATATGAATTTTTAGAGCTGTTACAGAAGTGGGCTGAACCAATTCACAGAGGTATTAGCCGAGGATTAGAAAGTTTACAAATTGATTATAAGCCTTCAGTTGATGTATCAGAAGATGTTAGTTTGTCAAAAATGGTAAAATCATTAACGGAAAAGTTTGTTAAAATAAAAGAGAAGGAAATTGAGCGTGGGATGACTCTTGCTGGTCCGCATCGTGATGATTTAACTTTTTATGTCAATGGTAAAGATGTTCAAACATTTGGATCACAAGGACAACAAAGAACAACAGCTCTCTCACTGAAATTAGCAGAAATTGAATTGATTTATGCTGAGACAGGAGAATATCCAATTCTATTGCTAGATGATGTTTTATCAGAATTAGATGATTATAGACAATCTCACTTATTAAATACAATAAAAGGAAAAGTGCAAACATTTGTTACGACAACAAGTGTAGATGGGCTTGATCATAGTACATTAGATGAAGCCTCTACTTACCAAGTTGTGTCAGGAGAACTGACAAAACTATCATGAGGTGATGTCATGTTCATTCATTTAGGAGAAGACTTGATTATTAGAAATAGTGATATAATCGCTATTTTGGATCGGCAGTTACTCACATCCTCTCCAATTATTGTAGAGTTTATAAAAGCACACAAGAGTGACACTGTTCAACTCTCTGGTGAAACAAAATCAGTCGTAGTGACTCTTGATAAAGTTTATTTTTCACCTCTATCATCGAATACGCTGAAGAAAAGAGCACAAATGGGTTCAGAGCTAGATTCAATTTTATTCTAAATATAAGCAAATTATGATGTGAATTCCAGGATACGTGCTACTGCGAGTGAAATATGGAATAAAGACTATCTTTACACTAAAAGTGTGGGATTTGTCAGATATCATTGTTCTCTATAGTAATTTTATTAATAGCATTTTTGAACGAGTTCACTGAAAGTGCAGGTGGTTTAAGTGACAATGGAGCAAAAAGAAGTAGATCAACAATCTTATGATGAAAATCAAATACAAGTCCTAGAAGGACTAGAGGCTGTAAGAAAACGCCCAGGAATGTATATTGGTTCCACAAGTGGTAAAGGGCTGCATCATCTTGTGTGGGAAATTGTCGATAATAGTATAGATGAGGCATTGGCTGGATTTTGTGATGAGATCAACGTAATTATTGAAAAGGATAATAGTATTACTGTTAAGGATAATGGACGTGGAATTCCTGTTGGTATTCATGAGAAAATGGGACGACCAGCTGTTGAGGTTATTATGACAGTACTTCATGCAGGTGGAAAATTTGATGGTGGAGGCTATAAAGTCTCTGGTGGACTTCACGGTGTTGGAGCCTCAGTTGTAAATGCACTTTCTACTCACCTAGAAGTATTTGTTCACCTGAATGGAGAAATTCACTATCAAAAATATGAACGTGGCGTTCCGTGTGCGGATTTAAAAGTCATCGGTGAGACAGATATAACTGGAACGATCACCCATTTTAAGCCTGATAGTGAAATATTTACTGAGACGTTAGAGTATGAATATGATATTCTTGCAAACCGTCTTCGTGAATTAGCCTTTTTAAATCGTGGCATCAAGATTACGATTGAGGATAAAAGAGTCGGAGATAAAAGTAATGAATACTACTATGAGGGTGGAATCATTTCGTATGTTGAACATTTAAACAGAACGAAAGAAGTTATTCATGATGAACCGATCTTTGTAGAAGGAGAAAAAGAAGGAATTTCAGTAGAAGTTGCCTTGCAATATAACGACAGTTATGTGAGTAATATATACTCGTTTGCCAACAATATAAACACGCACGAAGGTGGTACTCACGAATCAGGTTTTAAAACAGCGTTAACGAGAATCATTAATGACTATGCTAGAAAGCATAATATATTTAAAGAGAATGACTCAAATCTTACCGGTGATGATGTTCGGGAAGGTTTAACTGCGATCGTATCAATTAAACATCCTGACCCACAATTTGAAGGACAAACGAAAACAAAATTAGGGAATAGTGAAGCGAGAACAATAACTGACTCTCTTTTTTCTGATAAATTGGAAAAATTTCTCCTTGAAAATCCTATAGTAGCAAAGAAGATAGTAGAAAAAGGAGTTACTGCATCAAGAGCAAGACTTGCAGCAAAAAAAGCGAGGGAATTAACACGTAGAAAAAATGCACTCGAAATTTCGAATTTGCCAGGAAAACTTGCTGATTGCTCATCAAAAGATCCATCAATAAGTGAATTATACGTAGTTGAGGGTGATTCAGCGGGAGGGTCTGCAAAACAAGGTCGAGATCGTCATTTCCAAGCTATCCTTCCATTACGTGGAAAAATTATAAATGTAGAAAAAGCTAGATTAGATAAAATATTATCTAATAATGAAGTAAGGACAATTATTACTGCATTAGGCACTGGCATTGGGGAAGACTTTGATATTTCAAAAGCTCGCTATCATAAAATTGTCATTATGACAGATGCTGATGTAGACGGAGCGCATATACGTACTTTATTATTAACTTTCTTTTATAGATATATGAGACAAATTATTGAGTCGGGTTATGTATATATTGCACAACCACCTCTTTATAAAGTTAGTCAAGGTAAGAGAGTAGAGTATGCTTATAATGAGCGTCAATTAACTGGAATATTAGAAGAATTAACTGGAAACTCCAAACCAGGAATTCAACGTTATAAAGGTTTAGGTGAAATGAACCCAGAACAGCTTTGGGAAACTACTATGGATCCTAATACACGCACGTTACTGCAGGTCAATCTTCAAGATGCGATTGATGCTGATGAGACATTTGAAATATTAATGGGTGATAAAGTAGAACCAAGACGCAACTTTATTGAAGAGAATGCACAATACGTTAAGAATTTAGATATTTAATATGAGTTATGCTATTTAACTGGATATAAAACGGGGTTTCGGAATTAACGAGCATTGATTTTCCGGGACCCTTTTTATGTTGGTCGTATGCGCATTTACGAATTGTTTTTCGAAATATGAGCTAAATACGAATAATTAACCTTCATGGGATATTTTCTTCTGCAAAACGATGTCAAATGTATTAATACCCTTTTGACTATGCTAATTTGGTGACAATAGTGACAAACTTCTAGACAAAAGCCTATTAAAAATAAAATCAAATATAAGATAGGTGTATGTGCTGCAATTGATCATATTAGAAATTAAGTATGTATTGTTTTAAATTGAATTGGTTAGTGAAATACTCTTATATTAAGTAGCTTTAAATCATAAAAATCTATATAATAGATATGTTATAGAAAATTATATATATTCGTATTTAGTCTTGTTATATCGAGGCTTTGTAATAGCGCTGTTACTATAAATTGGTGTTCTTATGTCTAAAAGAAAAGCTTAGCAACAATTTTTTTGAATAGAGTCAAAAAAACCACATTTTAATAGTTTCTACTGTTAAATCAGGAGGTGGTTTTCATATTAAGAAAAAAAATGATTTTTATTATGGCCATTTTTGTTGTACTTATCGGATGTTCGCCTAGTCAATCAAATAATGATAGTAAAGGCACTGAGCAAAGAGAAATTGAGCTAACTATTTCCGCAGCTGCAAGTCTTCGAAATGCTCTATCAGAATTAAAATCACTCTTTGAACAAGGGAACAAAAATATTAAGATTGCTTATAATTTTGGCTCATCTGGAGCGTTACAGCAACAAATTACACAAGGCGCTCCTGTAGATATGTATTTTTCTGCTGCCAAGGATAAGTACGATTACTTAGTTGATGAAGGTATGATTGCACAAGGAGTAAATTTGTTAACAAATGAACTTGTCCTTATTGCACCGAAAGAGCATGGAACAAACATTAGTAATTTTGAAGACCTTACTAGTCCTAAAATTTCTCAACTTGCAATCGGTATTCCTGAATCAGTACCAGCGGGGAAATATGCAAAGGAAGCACTACTACATATGGATTTATGGGAAGAAGTAGAAGAAAAGCTTATATTGTCTAAGGATGTTCGACAAGTATTAACATATGTGGAAACAGGTAATGTTGATGCAGGAATGGTGTATAAAACAGATGCATTAATTTCTTCCGACATAGAAATCGTAGATGTTACTCATAAATCAAATCATTCATCTATTATTTATCCAGTAGGAATTATAAAAGATACGAAAAATATTCATGAAGTAGAACAATTTTTTGAATTTTTACAGAGTGAACAAGCTTTAACTGTTTTTGAAAAATTCGGATTTAAACCTTTGGAATAAGGAGTCAATCATGGCGGTAGAGTTTTGGTCTCCAGTACAAAAATCAATTGAAATTGCTTGTGTCTCAGGTTTAATTGTTCTCATAATTGGCTTAATTATGGGACGTATGATGTCGAAAAAAAACTTTAAGGGGAAAGTCATTTTTGAAACAATCTTAATGCTTCCTCTCGTTCTTCCACCATCGGTAGTTGGTTTTTTACTCATTGTAATATTTGGAAAAAACAGTCCGGTTGGCAAAGGAATTGAAACAATTTTTAATCAATCTATTATTTTTACGTGGTGGGCAGCCGTTATAGCAGCTGTTGTCGTTTCTTTCCCGCTCATGTATCAATCAGTAAAGACTGGCTTTTCTTCCATTGATTTTGGTATTGAAGAAGCTGCCCGAATAGATGGTGCAAATGAGTGGAAAGTATTTATTTTTGTCTCCATTCCACTTGCATTTAAATCTATCGTATCTGGTGCAGTATTAAGCTTCGCTAGAGCTCTAGGTGAATTTGGCGCAACACTCATGTTTGCTGGTAATATCCCTGGAAAAACACAAACAACATCGACAGCTATTTATGTTGCAATAGATTCAGGTAATTTAGAAACTGCTTGGTTATGGGTGTTAATGATGGTTATCGTGTCATTTATTATGTTAATAGCAGTTCAGTATATTAGATGATATTATTATTTGAGTTATATAGAGTGTGTATATTTGGATAAAATAGTTATTAGTATGCGCAATGTAATGACATTTATATGTGCTACTAAAAAAGTATGTTATGATTATTAAATAATAAAATTGCAACCACCCTCGTAGGAGGTAAATTCACATGTCTGAAAATCAAAGCTCTCGTATAAAAGAAGTAAATATTAGTCAGGAAATGCGTTCCTCATTTTTGGATTATGCAATGAGTGTCATAGTATCAAGGGCGTTACCTGATGTTAGGGACGGACTAAAACCAGTTCATCGACGTATATTATATGCAATGAATGATCAAGGGATGACTGCAGATAAGCCATACAAAAAATCAGCACGTATCGTTGGAGATGTTATTGGTAAATATCATCCTCATGGAGATTCAGCTGTGTACGATACAATGGTTCGTATGGCGCAGGATTTTAACTATCGCTATATGCTCGTTGATGGCCATGGGAATTTTGGTTCTGTTGACGGTGATGCAGCAGCAGCGATGCGTTATACAGAATCACGAATGGCAAAAATATCAATGGAGTTACTTCGTGATATTAATAAAGATACGATAGACTACCAAGATAACTATGATGGATCTGAAAAAGAACCGATTGTTCTACCATCTCGTTTTCCTAACTTATTAGTGAATGGAGCAGCAGGTATAGCTGTAGGTATGGCTACAAACATACCACCACATCAGTTAGGAGAAGTCATTGATGGCGTCTTGGCGCTAAGTAAGGATTCTGATATTAGCGTTGCTGAGTTAATGGAAATAATACATGGCCCGGATTTTCCAACGGGAGGAATCATTCTCGGTCGGAGTGGTATTAGAAAAGCATATGAAACAGGTCGTGGATCAATTACAATTCGCGGTAAAGTTGTCATTGAAGAAAAAAATGGTGGAAAAGAAGTTATTGTCGTTAACGAACTACCTTACCAAGTGAATAAAGCAAAGTTAATAGAAAAAATTGCAGAACTTGTACGCGACAAAAAAATAGATGGCATAACAGATTTACGTGATGAGTCAGATCGTAATGGAATGAGAATAGTCATCGAAGTTCGTAAAGATGCAAATGCAAATGTGCTATTAAATAACTTATATAAACAAACTGCTTTACAAACTAGTTTTGGTATTAATATGTTGGCATTAGTAGATGGACAACCTAAAGTATTAAATTTAAAGCAGTGTTTATATCATTATCTGGAACATCAAAAAGTTGTTATTCGTAGAAGAACAGAGTTTGAGCTTCGTAAGGCTGAAGCACGCGCTCATATTTTAGAAGGACTACGTATTGCTTTAGATCATTTAGATGAAGTTATTGCGCTTATTCGTAGTTCACAGACAACAGAAATTGCACGGGAAGGGTTAATGAATCAATTCTCGTTATCTGAAAAGCAAGCACAAGCTATATTAGATATGCGCTTGCAAAGATTGACAGGCTTAGAGCGTGAGAAAATTGAAGAGGAGTTTCAAAACCTTCTACAATTAATTGCAGAACTAAAAGAAATTTTGGCAAATGAAGAAAAAATCTTGCAAATTATTAGAGAAGAATTAGCAGAAGTGAAAGAAAGATTTAATGATGAGCGACGTACTGAAATTGCAACTGGTGGGTTCGATTCGATAGAAGATGAAGATTTAATTCCCCAGGAAAACATTGTTATTACCTTAACACACAATGGCTATATTAAACGCCTTCCAGCATCAACTTATCGTAGCCAAAAACGTGGAGGTCGTGGTATCCAAGGAATGGGGACAAATGAGGATGACTTTGTTGAGCATTTATTAACTACATCCACACATGATACAATTCTATATTTTACAAACAAAGGAAAAGTGTATCGTAAAAAGGGATATGAAATCCCTGAGCTAGGCAGAACAGCAAAAGGGATTCCGATCATTAACTTATTAGAGATTGATAAGGATGAGGAGATAAATGCTATTATTCCTGTCACTGAATTTGGAGATGATATGTACTTGTTCTTTACTACGAAACAAGGGATATCAAAACGCTCACCTTTGTCATCTTTCTCAAATATCCGTAATAATGGGTTAATTGCACTCAATTTAAAAGAAGATGATGAGCTAATTTCTGTTAAGCTGACAGATGGAACGAAAAATATTATTATTGGCACCAAAAATGGTATCCTTATCCGTTTTATTGAGACAGATGTACGATCTATGGGAAGAACTGCGACTGGTGTTAAAGGGATTGCGATTGAAGATGATGATGAAGTTGTAGGTATGGACATTTTAGAAGATGACTCAGATGTTCTCATCGTCACAAAGAAAGGTTATGGTAAGCGAACGCCAGCGATAGAATATCGCAGTCAAAGTCGTGGGGGAAAAGGTTTAAAAACGTGTAATATTACTGATAAAAATGGAACTGTTGTAGCGGTTAAAGCTGTGTCTGGCACTGAGGATATTATGATTATTACAGCTGGCGGAGTACTTATTCGCATGGATGTGGGTGACATATCACAGATGGGCAGAAACACTCAAGGTGTTAGACTTATTCGTCTTGATGAATCTGATGAAAATGAATTTGTAGCAACAGTTGCTAAAGTACAAAAAGAAGTTGAAGATGAAGATGATGGAGAAGATGAAGAATTAAATGCTAATGAGGAATAAGTTCACTTTAGGATGTTTTTATAAATGAAAAAATCAATTAACTGTACAAAACTGTATTGTTATAGCTCTTCCTATTGTTAACATTGGTAATTCTAATGCTTCATCTAGCTGAGCAAACTTAGTAAAAAGTTTTAAAGTTTATAATAAAAGCCATAATTAAAGAGGGTGACTGAAAAGGTCTGACCGTACGCTTTATATGCTGTATAAAGAGGTTTTTAACCTCGATTGTTTATACAAGATATCGAAGTCGTAGAGTCTGATGCCTATTTTCGGTCACCCTTTCTATATAGTTATGAAATTAAAAAGTGATAGGAGGGGTATTCATGAAGGTATCCATTGATCAATTACAGGAAGGGTGTATTCTTTCTGATGATGTCAAGTCGATTTCAAATAGACCGATTATGGTAAAAGGTACGGTTTTAAATGAGAACTTGTTAAATATTTTGCATATTTTTCTAGTCGAAAGTGTGAAAGTTGACACATTTCTAGTAAATGGCGAATTATTTAAACCTACGAAGCCAAATGAGGAAAAGATAGAGGAAAAAGAAGGAAAAACCCTAACTTTTATTGATCACTATTTACAAGTGGTAGCATATTATAAAAAAATGTTTACTAGCTGGCAAGCAGGTTCATCAGTCGATATTGGTGATATAAGAAAGCACCTACTACCATTGCTAGAAAGGTTTCTGGAAAATCCATCATCTATTTTTTGGCTACATCAACATAGTACGAAAGAGGATTATTTATATCATCATGGGGTAACTGTTAGTTTATTAGCTGGCTTTTTAGGTAAACAGCTACATTATAGCCAAGGAGATTGGATACAAATTGCATTAGCTGGCTTTTTATGTGACTGTGGTATGGCAAAGATTAATCCAAAAATATTAAGAAAACAATCTTCTCTAACTGAGGAAGAAAGATTAGAAGTAAACAAACATCCTGAATACAGCTATAAAATGGTTGAAAAAATTGGTGTCCTAAAAAAAGGTGTTAAGGAAGCGGTTCTTCAACATCATATTAGAGATGATGGAACAGGCTACCCTATAGGAATTCTAAAAGGAATACTACACCCTTTTAGTAAAATAGTTGCAGTAGCAGATGTATATCATGCGATGACATCTGAACGTGAATATAAAGCGAAACAATCTCCATTTGTAGTTATGGATTTAATTATTCAAGATAGTTTTGGTAAATTAGATACGAATGTTGTACATGCGTTAACAAAAATAGTTACGAATTATGCTATTGGTCAAAAGGTTAAGCTATCAAATGGCTATACAGGAAAAATAGTTTTTGTTGAAGAAAAAAACCCTACTCGACCTATGGTCAATTTATTTAAAACTAATGAAATCATTCAATTAAAAGATTATAGAGACGTCTATATTGAGGAAGTAATTTTGTGATAAATGACTGTTTTCGAATTGAGGTTGTTTCTTTGTACTAAAAAACGAGTACGTTACTAGTTTCCATGCCAACATTACTAAACTTAACTTCATTGTGGAATTGCTATTTTAGTAATAGGCTGTTTTGCATTGATTATTGAGAAATAAACACTTATGCACTATAGCTTCTAGGCATCTTTTCATCTATAAACCCTTTTGGTTTGTGTAATTTTGTATACATAACAATAAGGTTTACGACAAGGACCTTATAAAAAGAAAGTTTTAGTAGTTTTATTATTATGAAAATTACTTACTCCCTTGCGCTCAATCACTTTCCCTGCTATACTATTCAAGGTCAACAAGTTGTCAAAAGTAGTCGTGTTTTTTTACAAAAAAACAATTGACGAATGATAGATAACTATGATATTATATAAAAGTCGCTTCAAAAGGACAAAGTTCTTTGAAAACTAAACAAAACAAAAGCGTCAACGTTAATTTTTTTTGAACAAATGAGCAATCAAACTTTATTGGAGAGTTTGATCCTGGCTCAGGACGAACGCTGGCGGC